>JAWOHQ010000152.1:0-11359 GCA_046485105.1 Candidatus Competibacteraceae bacterium
GTCAGGGAGTCCGGCGACACTCCCGTGTCTCTTTGTGGGGAGCTGGCCGGACGAATCGAGGCGATGCCCAGTCTGCTGAGAACCGGGATCACCTCTCTCAGCGTGCCCGCCTCATGGGTGCCGGACGTCAAGAATGCGCTACGAAATACCCGCTCTGGATGAGTGTCCATTCCAGCCCTCCGAACTTCGGCGAGGCTTAAGACGCACGTCTGGGGTGGCGCACAGCGCCGGGTCCCCACCCTCAACCCACCCGGAAATACACTTCGCGTTCCGGTAGGCCAACCCCGGTCAGCCGCAACGGCAGCACGCTATCCGGTTCCATGTCTCCAGTCACCTTCACCCGCGTCTCCAGAGCCAACGCGGGAATCAGCACCGTGCCGCGCGGCAGCCGTTTCTCGACCAGCACTCCCTCGCCCCGCCAATCGGGATGCCGTTGGAGATACACCAGGGTCCAGTGCAGCCGCGACAGGCGCTCGGCCCGCCGAACGCCCGCCGCCGCCGTTTCCGCCGCGCCGACCCGCGCCACCAGCGCTTGCGCATCCAGCCGTTCGCTACCCCGCAGAAACGCCCGCAACTGCTGGTGCGCCACCAGATCCAGATAGCGCCGGAGCGGACTGGTCACCTGGGTATAGACGTCCAATCCCAAACCGCCATGCGGTCCCGGCTGGCTGCGGTATTGACGCGGGCGCAGGCTGCGCCGCAAGGCATACATCGCCGCCAGCCCCGCCGGCTCGCGGTCGGGCGTCTCGGCCACCTCCTGGGTCGCGAAGGGAAACGGGAGTTCGTGCTCCAAGGCGAACCGGGCCGCCGCCTCGCCGGCCATCACCATCGCCTCGGTGACCAACAACCGGCTGCGCAACCGCGGCAACGGTTCGATCATCACCCCATCCGCGCTGACCCGCAGCTTGACCTCCGGCAGATCGATGGTGATGGCGCCGTTGGCGCGGCGGCGGGCCTGATGCCGCTGGGCGATCCGGTAAAAGTGGCAAAATGGCTCCTCCTCCAGTCGCTCCTCCACCGCTTCATAACTCAGCCGTTGGACCCGCACCCAACTGGGGGCAACTTGGACCTCGGTGACGACAGCGTCCGCGTCCAGCTGCAAGCCGAACGACAGGGCCGGCGAAATCTCCGTCAAGCCCAACCCCAGCCGCTGAACCGCCGGTTCGGGCAGCATCGGCAACGTGGTTTCCGGCAGATACAGAGTCGCGCCCCGCGCCCGCGCTTCCTGGTCGACGGGACTGTCCGGCGCAACCAGGGCCGCGACGTCGGCGACATGCACCCACAGCCAGTCGCCGTCCAGACTCAACGCATCGTCGGGATCGGGGTTGCCTGCGTCGTCGATGGCGAAGGTCGCCAATCCGGTCAAATCCAGCCGCGGCTCGTCCGGCAGATCCGGCAGGTCCAGCGTCGGCGTCGCCAGCGCCACACCGCACCGGCGCGGATAGGGATTCACCATGTCATCCCAGTAGCCCAACCGCGCCAACAACGCATGGGCGCTGTCCGGCGTTTGTTGGATATCGAGCGCCTGCAGGACCCGACTCTGCTCGCGCTGGCCCCAGGCGACCTCCTCGATTTCCTGGAGATAGGGCGCATCCTCGGGGGCGCAGCGTCCGGCGCGCGCCCGGAGCAGAAAACCGTTCCACGCTTCCCTCTCGGCTTCCTTGGCTTCGCGCGCGGCCCGCTCCCGCACCACTGCCGCCAGCGGCTGGGCGCTGACCGCATCCGGTGTGCCCTGGAAATACAAACCCTCGGCCACCCAGCGCCAGGCCGCCCAGGCCGTGGCCGGGGTATAGTCGCCGTAGATCAGTTCCGCCAGTTCGCGCAGCGTGGTTTCGCCACCCTCCAGCAACTCGCAAGCGGCCTCGACCTCGCCCGCCGGCGCGTCCAACTCGCGCCAGGCGCGCAACGGCCCCGGATGCAGCAACGCCACATCCTTGGGACGGACCCGCAACACCCGGCCATCCTCCAGTTCGATGTCCAGCTTGTCACCGATGGCGGCGACCCGGGCCGGACCATTTTTGTAGAGCACCAAGCTATTGACGGAAATATTCATCTTGACTCGGGTAGTGTTCTCGATGTGGATATAAATACTGTCAATTAATTGATTATATAGAATTTTATCAGTTTGATATCCATGGCTGGCGCACTACCACCTAGTATTCAACCGAACTGGATTGAAGGATAGGGTGGATCAGCGTAGCGCATCCACCTTGCCGGTTTGTTGGTGGATGCGGCGCAAGCGCCTTATCCACCCTACATCAATCCATCAATTCAGTCCGGTTAGAGCACTTAGAAACTTTTGCTACTTTCCAATACAAAAACTGGAAAAAATCCGTTCCAGCAAATCCTCGGGCGTGAATTCCCCGGTAATTTCCGACGATGCGTTTTGCGCTTCGCGCAGTTCTTCAGCGACCAGTTCGCCGGCGCGCACTACTTCCAATTGATACGCCGCCCGCTCCAGCGCCATCGCCGCCCGCTCCAAAGCTTCCAGATGCCGGCGACGGGCCATGAAGATGCCCTCCCCGCCACCGTGATAGCCCATGCAGGTCTTGAGATGCTCGCGCAGCAAATCCAATCCTGCTCCGGTTTTCGCCGACAGCCAGATTTCCGTTCCCCACTCACCATCCCGAACCGCCAATGGCCGCCCGCTCAGATCGATCTTGTTGAACAGCACCGTCACCGGCGTATTCTCCGGTAACTGCTCCCGTAAGGCCCGTTCCTCGGCGGTCAGGCCCCCTCGATCATCCACCACCAGCAAAATCCGGTCGGCCGCCGCGATTTCGGCCCAGGCCCGGCGGATACCCTCCCGCTCCACCAGATCATCGCTGGCGCGCAGGCCAGCGGTGTCGATGACATGCAACGGCATCCCCTCGATGCTGATGTGCTCGCGCAACACGTCGCGGGTGGTGCCAGGCACGGCGGTGACGATAGCCGCCTCACGCCCGGCCAGCGCATTGAGCAGACTGGACTTGCCGGCATTCGGCCGCCCGGCGATCACCACGGTCATGCCGTCACGCAGCAGCCGTCCCTGCCCGGCGACCGCTTGCAGGTCGCCCAAGCGTTCCCGCAATGCGCCCAAACGCGCCGCAATCATCCCATCGGCGAGAAAATCGATTTCCTCCTCGGGGAAGTCAATAGCCGCCTCGACATACATCCGCAACTCGATCAGGCCCTCGACCAACTCCCGCACTCGCCCGGAAAACTCCCCTTGCAGCGAGCGCAAGGCGGCGCGAGCGGCGGCGGCGGTATCGCTGGCGATCAGGTCGGCGATCGCCTCGGCCTGAGCCAAGTCGAGCTTGTCGTTGAGGAAAGCACGTTCGGAGAATTCACCGGGTCGAGCCGGGCGGGCGCCGAGTTCCAACACCCGCGCCAGCAACAGATCCATAATAACTGGGCCGCCGTGACCCTGAAGTTCCAGTACGTCTTCGCCGGTGAAGGAATGCGGGGCTGGGAAAAAGAGGGCGATGCCTTCATCGAGCACCGAACCGTCACCCGCCCGGAACCGCCGGAAGGCCGCTCGACGGGATACAGGCAATCCCCCTAGCAGGGCGACGGCGATAGCGGCGGCCGCTGGCCCGGACACCCGTACCACGCCGATTCCACCTCGCCCGGGTGGGGTGGCGATGGCGGCAATGGTTTCTGGGCCAGAGGGCAACAAGGAAACGTTATCGGGTTAACGCAACCCCACCCCTTCGTAGGGAGTGAGGTGCTTGAACGGTTACGAAGAGTGAAGGTTATTTCTTGCGCTTGCCGAGCGGAGGACCCTTCGGCGGACTCTTCTTTGCGTCCGGGAGCGCCTGCTTGGCCAGTGTCAGCAACTTCTTAGCTTGCTCGGCGATCTTGCTGGGGCCTTCCTCTTTCTCCTTGGTCACGACGCCACCCGCCGCTTCCACCCGCTTGGTGATGACCCACTGCTGGGCGATGGATAGCGTATTGTTCACCACCCAGTACAGCACCAGGCCGGCCGGGAACCACAGGAACAGGAAGGTGAAGACGATCGGCAGCGCCATCATCACCTTGGCCTGGATCGGGTCCGGCGGCATCGGGCTCAGCTTCTGCTGGACGAACATGGTCGCGCCCATGATCAGCGGCAACACGAAATACGGATCCCGGATCGCCAGATCCTCGATCCACAGAATGAACGGAGCCTGACGCAACTGCACGCTTTCCACCAGCACCCAGTACAAGGCGATGAACACCGGGATCTGCACCAGAATCGGCAAGCATCCACCCAGCGGGTTGATCTTCTCCTTCTTGTACAGATCCATCATCGCCTGGTTCATTTTCTGCTTGTCGTCGCCGTACAGGTCTTTGAGCCGGGTCAGTTCCGGTCCCAACCGGCGCATGTTGGCCATCGACCGGTAGCTGGTCTCGGACAGCTTGTAGAACGCCAGCTTGATCAGGATGGTGAGGATGATGATCGACCAGCCCCAGTTGCCGACAAAGCTGTAAATTTTTTTCAGCATCCAGAACAGCGGTTCGGCGATGATGGTCAACATGCCGTAATCCACGGTCAAGTGCAGGTTAGGCTCGATCTCCCCCAGCACCTCCGCCAGCTTCGGTCCCATGTACAAACGGGTGGAAAAATCGCCTGCCTCACCGGCCGGCACGGTCCGCAACGCGCCGCGCATCCCCACCACATAGCGGTTACCGCCCACCGCCCGGGTGTAAAAGTCGTTGATCTCGTCCGGAGCCGGCGCCCAGGCGCCGAGAAAATAGTGCTGGATCATGGCGACCCAACCGCCCTGCACGGACTGGTTCAGTTCCTTTTTGTCGATATCACTGAAGGAGAACTTCTCGTAACGTTGTTCGGGCGTGGAAATCACCGCGCCGGTGTAGGTGATGGCGCCATCGAAGAAGCCGCCGCCCGTGGTCGGCGGCGAGCGCTGGAATTGCCGGTATTGGCTCCCTTGCCAGTCGCGGTCGCTATGGTTTTCCACCCGCTGATTCAGTTCCACCAGGAAACTGCCGCGCCGGAACGTGTAGGTCTTGACGACCCGCACCCCACTGGGATCTTCCCAATTCAACCGGACTTCCAGAACCTCCTGACCGTCCGCCAGACGGTATTCGCTCTGTTCGGCGGTAAACTGAGCATAGTGGTTGGGCGCGGGACCGTCTTGCAACGCCACCAATCCGGACTGGGCGATGAAGATTTCCGGTCCGTCCTTGAGTAACTGGAAGGGTCGATCCGGCTGTCGTACCGATTCCGAATAGGTACGCAGGCCAACCCGCCGCAAATCGCCGCCGGTGGTGTCGATCTCCGCCTCGAACAGGTCGGTGATCACTCGCACTCGTTGGCCGGCGCCGATCGCCGGCGGCGGGCTCACCCCTGGAACCGGCGCGACGGTCGGCACGTCCGGCGTCGGTGGGGCCGGCACGGTGGAAACCGCTGGATCGGCCGGAGCCGTGGCTACCGGCGCCGCCGGGGGCGGGTATTTCCGGGCCTGAAACTCCATCCAGTTCTGCCATAACAGAAACAGCACGAAGACCAGGGCGGCGACGAGCAACAAACGTTGGTTTTCCATCAACGGTCCTTCAGGGGAGATTCGGGAACGGGATCAACGCCGCCCGGATGCCAGGGATGGCAGCGCGCCAAGCGCCGGAGCGCCAGCCAGCCGCCGAGCCAGGCGCCGTGGACCTCGATGGCTTCCCGTGCATACTGGGAGCAACTGGGATAAAACCGACAGTGGTTGCCCAGCACCGGACTGATGAACCACTGGTAGCCGCGAATCAGCGCGATCAGGATGGCGCGCACGATCGCGCGAGCCTCCGCCAGTGCCGTTCCAGCGCGGCGGCCAAGGCGGCGTGGTCCGGTTCCACCAAGCCAACGCGACCCATGACCACGACATCCAGGCCACCAAGCCCCACTTGATAATGGCGGAAGCTTTCGCGCACGATCCGCTTGAGCCGGTTGCGCGCCACGGCCGACCGAGCCACCTTGCGGGAGATGGCCAGCCCCAGACGGGGATACGCTAGATCGTTGGAACGGGCAAGCACGGTGAAATAGCGGTCGCTGGACTTGATGGGTTGGGCGAAAACCCGGGCATAAGCATGCCGGCCGGTCAGCCGGGCGCGGCGTAGCAAGCGTGCGTCACAGCCCGGGGTCACGGACGTGCGTCACCACCTATGGTCAGGGCGCCAATCGGGCGCGGCCCTTGGCGCGGCGCGCGTTCAGCACTCGGCGGCCACCCTTGGTGGCCATGCGGGCGCGAAATCCATGAGTGCGCTTGCGATGTATATTACTGGGCTGGAAAGTCCGCTTCATGACGATTCCTCAGGAGTGCAAAATTAAAACAGGTTTGCGGTTTTTTCTAAATTTGTGAACTTACTGACCAACGAACAAATTTGTCAAGCTTCACGGCGGTCGAGCCGCAGGTTCGTGCTGTGGATAACTGACCGGCAAGCCACTACACTTCAGGTTCCATCAAAGCGCCACGAGTCAGGATCGTTCATGGATCACCCATTGTGGAAGTCCTGTCTGGAATGCCTGGAGCGCGAACTCTCCGAACCACAGTTAAGCACCTGGATCCGCCCCCTGCACGCGCGCGAGGACGCCGGCGCGCTGCGCCTGCTCGCCCCCAACCGCTTCGTGCTCGACTGGGTCAGAAAACATCACTTGACGCAGATCCAGGCCGTGCTGGAACGCCTGCGGCCCGAACAGCCGCCTCAGGTGTTGCTGGAAATCGGCAGCGGCGCGCTCCAGTCTGAGCCAGCGAGCGCGGGTGACGACCTCGCCCGGGCGGAACCGACCATCGAACCGGTGATCGACGCCAGCGAACTGCTGAAAAGCGCTCATCTAAATCCGGATTTCACCTTCTCCACCTTTGTCGAGGGCAACTCCAACCAACTGGCCCGGGCCGCTTGCCTGCAAGTCACCCAGAATCCTGGCACGGCCTACAATCCGCTGTTCATCTACGGCGGCACTGGACTGGGTAAGACCCATCTGATGCACGCGGTCGGCAACATGTTGCGCGAGCGCGGTTCCGAGGCGCGCGTAGTCTACCAGCATTCCGAACAGTTCGTGGCCGATATGGTGCGCGCCCTGCAACATAATGCCATCAATGAGTTCAAGCGTCGCTACCGGGAACTGGATGCCCTGTTGATCGATGACGTGCAGTTTCTGGCGGGCAAGGAGCGTTCGCAGGAGGAATTCTTCTATACCTTCAACAGCCTGCTGGAAAGACATCAGCAGGTGATCCTGACCTGCGACCGCTACCCCAAGGAGGTCGCGGGACTGGAAGATCGCTTGAAGTCCCGCTTTGGTTCCGGGTTGACCGTCGCCATCGAGCCTCCAGAACTGGAAACCCGGGTGGCGATCCTGAAGAGCAAGGCCGCGCAGACCCCCATCGATTTGCCCGACGAAGTCGCGTTCTTCATCGCCCAGCGCATCCGCTCCAACGTCCGCGAATTGGAAGGCGCCCTGCGGCGGGTGTACGCCAATGCCCAGTTCACCGGAAAACCCATCACCATCGGTTTCGTCAAGGAAGCCCTGAGCGATCTCCTGACCTTGCAGGACAAGCTGGTCACCATCGAGCACATCCAGAAAACCGTGGCCGATTACTACAAGATCCCGGTCAGCGACTTGCTATCCAACAGTCGGTTGCGCATCCTCTCCAGACCCCGGCAATTGGCGATGGCGCTGGCCAAGGAACTGACCGATCTCAGTCTGCAAGATATCGGCGAAGCCTTCGGCGGGCGCGACCATACCACCGTGATGCACGCCTGCCGCAAGGTCCGGGAACTCCAGCATCGCGAGCCCCAGATCCGCGATGACTACACTAATCTGCTCACTACGCTTACTAACTAGAACAGAGCTTGTGGATAAGTCCTGTGGATAAGTTGAATAACTTTAACCCAGGCAATTTTTAATTAGCTATTATGATTTTTAATTTATTATATAAATAATTTAATCAAAGAGATAAATATTTTCTACTGATAAATTTTGGTATCAATGCCTGATCTTGCGAAAATCCACTAAAAAATAAAAAAAATACCTGTGGATAACTCTGTGGATAAGTCGGCCTTTTTTGTGGATAAGTCAGCAAACCCTGTGGATAACTTATCCACAGGCCAAAAAGTTATCCACAGGCCAAGCCGAGTTATCCACAAAAACCCCTGACTTATCCACAGAGTTATCCACAGGAAAATGCACACTAACTAATTGAATAAAAATTAATAAGTTAAAGTTATCCACAGAAAAAGGCCTCCCTAATAATAATAATCTTTTATATATTTAAAAAAAGATTGTTATTGGAAGCCGCGACAATCACCCGGCTTAAATGAAAGATAATTTTTAATAACCCCTCATTTTGCCATGGATTATGTCCTGGTCTCAGGAGGGAACTTACGAACATTCGGAGAACCGATTTCATGAAACTGGAAGCCAAGCGCGAGCAACTGCTGAAACCCCTCCAGCATGTCATCGGCGCGGTCGAGCGCCGACAGACCCTGCCGATCCTGACCAACGTACTGGTGACGGCGGGAGAACTGGAACTGAAGTTGACCGCGACCGACCTGGAGGTGGAACTGTCGGTCCAGGCCGAGCTGCCGGCGGAGATGCCCGGCCATACCACCCTGCCGGCCCGCAAGCTGCACGATATCCTGCGCGCCCTGCCGGAAGAGGGTATGGTGACGCTGACCGTGGATGGCGATAAGGCGACGGTGCGCTGCGGTCGCAGTCGCTTCACGCTGATCACCTTGCCGGCCGACGATTTTCCCACCCTGGAAGATTTGCCGTTCGCGGGTGATATCCGCCTCGCTCAAGGCGCCCTGCGGCATCTGATCGAACGTACCCATTTCGCCATGGCCCAGCAGGACGTCCGCTACTACCTGAACGGCCTGCTGTTGGAAGTCGGTCCCGGCGTGCTGCGAGTGGTGGCCACCGACGGCCATCGGCTGGCGTTCCAGGAGTTGCCAACCGAAGTGGAGGTCGCCGAGACGCGCCAGGTCATCGTCCCGCGCAAGGGCGTGATGGAACTGTTGCGGCTGCTGGCCGACAGTGACGCCGAAGCCGTGCTCCAGATCGGAACCAACCATATCCGGGTGACGATGGGCGAGATTCGTCTTACCTCAAAGCTGATCGATGGCAAGTTTCCCGACTACCAGCGCGTGATCCCCCGCGAGGGCAGCCGGGTGGTGATCGCCGACCGCCTGGCCTTGCGCAATGCCCTGGCTCGCACCGGCATCGTGCTCAGCGACAAGAGCCAGGGCATCCGCCTGCAACTGGAGGACTGGATCCTGCGGACCCAGGCGCAGAATCCCGACCAGGAAGAAGCCGAGGAAGAGCTCGAAATCAACTACAGCGGCGGTCCGCTGGAGATCGGTTTCAACGGCGGTTACCTGCTCGATGCGCTGGGCGCGCTGGGCGGCGAGCTGGCCAAGCTGTCCTTTTCCGACGCCGGCAACAGTTGCCTGATCGAGGAAAGCGAAGGCAGCGGCGGCAAGCACGTGATCATGCCGATGCGGCTTTGAGGCGAGCGCGGGGAAGCAGGGCAAGCCGAGTCGAGGGGATGGGCCGGTCCGGCGCGGCGGGCGGACATGCGGGTCGCTAGTCTCGAAATCACCGGGTTTCGCAATCTGGAACGAGTCGGCTTGCGTTGCGCGCCCGGCTTGAATCTGCTGCTCGGCCCCAACGCCTCCGGCAAGACCAGCCTGCTGGAGGCGGTGTACTTTCTGGGTCGCGGCCGATCGTTCCGCGCCCGGCAGGCACGGGAATTGATCCAGACCGGCGCGGCGGGGTTCCGGGTGGTGGCGATGACGGTCGACGGTCAGGGCCGGCAAGTGCCGGTCGGCGTCGAACGCGACGCCCGCGAACTGACCGCCCGGGTTGGCGGCGCGCCGACCCGCTCGCTGGCCGATCTGGCCCGACAGACGCCCGTACTGTTGCTCAATCCCGACAGCCACCGTCTGCTGGAGGACGGCCCGAAGCAGCGGCGGCGCTTCATGGACTGGGGGCTGTTCCACGCCGAGCCGGGCTTTCTCGACGCCTGGCGGCGCTATGACGTCGCGCTGCGCCATCGCAACGCGGCGTTGCGGACGCAGGCCGCCGATCGGGTGGTGGACGCCTGGGATGGCGAACTGTCGACGGCGGCGGCGCGGCTCGACCAGCTTCGCGGAGCCTTCTGTGAGGCCCTGGGAGCCGTCTTAAGGCCCCTTTCCGGGTCGACCCTGGGTAGCGACGGGGTCCAGATCGATTATCGCCGTGGATGGCCTCTGGAGCCGCCTGAGCGTGATTTCGCATCGTGGTTGCGCGGCGGGCGCGCTCAGGACCGCCAGCAGGGTCATACCCGGTTGGGGCCGCACCGGGCCGATTTCGTCGTGCGCGTCGCCGACCGTCCGTCCGCCGAGGCGCTGTCCCGCGGCCAGCAGAAGCTGCTGGTCATCGCGCTGGTGCTGGCGCAGGCGGAATTGTACCGCCGCCAGGTCGGCGACGCCTGCATCCTGCTGATCGACGATCTGCCGGCGGAACTGGACCCGGATAACCGGGCGCGAGTGACCCAGGCGCTGGCTGAACTGGATACCCAGTTGTTCGTGACCGCCATCGAACCGGGTTTGCTGGACGCCGCGTCGTGGGGCGAGGCGCGGATTTTCCAACTCGCACGTGGCGAAATCACCCTCATCTCCTGATTTCTCTCCCGATTTCTCTCCTGATTCCTCATCTCGCCTCCGGTCTTTTATCCCGGTCGGCGCGGAGGATTTGGCGAAGTGGTATAATCACCCGTCTGTCACGGATCCGGGAAACGGAAGTTATGAGCAATACGGCGTATACGTCTTCGAGCATCACGGTTCTGGAAGGGCTGGATGCGGTCCGCAAGCGGCCCGGCATGTACATCGGCGACACCGATGACGGCACTGGCCTGCACCACCTGGTGTTTGAGGTGGTGGACAATTCGATCGACGAGGCGCTGGCCGGCTACTGCACCGAAATCAGCGTCACCATTCACGCCGATGAGTCGGTGACAGTGGTGGACAACGGCCGCGGGGTTCCGGTGGACGAGCACTCCCAGGGCCGTTCCGCCGCCGAGGTGATCATGACCGTGCTGCACGCCGGCGGCAAGTTCGACGACCGCTCGTACAAGGTTTCCGGCGGCTTGCACGGGGTCGGCGTGTCGGTGGTGAACGCGCTGTCCGAAACCTTGCGCCTGACCATCCGCCGCGATGGCCAGATCCATCAGCAGGACTACCGGCTCGGCCATCCGCAGGCGCCGCTGCGGGCGATCGGCGATTCCGACCAGACCGGCACCGAAATCCACTTCAAGCCCAGTTCCACCATCTTCACCAACATCGACTTTCATTACGACGTGTTGGCCAAGCGCCTGCGGGAGCTGTCGTTTCTCAACTCGGGAGTGCGCATCCGCCT
>JAWOHQ010000199.1:0-3679 GCA_046485105.1 Candidatus Competibacteraceae bacterium
CGATTAGCAGCAACACGATGCGCATGGCGCCGTCAGCCGTTCAACCGCACGAAGCCATGGCCGGCCACGCGCTCGATGCCTTCCAGCAGGATGCGCCCGCGCGCCGACAGCGTCGGGCGCATCCTGCTGGAAGGCATAGAGCGCGTGGCCGGCCGTGGCTTCGTGCGGTTGAACGGCTGACGGCGCCATGCGCATCGTGCTGCTACTGATCGCGGCGGCCGTCATCGGCCTGACCCTGACCCTGACCCGCTGGCTGGGCGAGCCGCCCGCGCCCGCGCGGGAGCTGCCGGAAACGCCGGACCCCGCCGCCGCGCCGGCCGTGCCGACCCGGCCCCAGGACCTCCCTCAGTTCGAGCGAGACCTGAACCGCTTCATGGAAGACGCCGCCGGGGAGCGCCGCCGCCAGATCGACCCGCCTTGAGCGCGCGGCGCGCGCGGACGCGATGGCTTCGCCACCCTGCGGTGGGCTCGGCGGGAGGCGGATTGCCTCGGCGGTTGACGTAAAGGACTTCGACCCTCCGGGAGCCTTCCTCGATATCGACCACCTCAACCAACTGCTGTATCCCAACCTGGCCGGCGCCCACGACCACATGCCCACATCCAAACCCTGTCGGGCATCAAGCAGCGCTTCGCGGACGCGTTGCGGTGAGCGACCGGCGACGATTCGCTGGGAAACCGCAGGCTTCCTCGCCCGCCCGGGCTCGCTCATTTCGACGGTGGGCTTTCCGTGGGGCAATGTCCCACCGAGCGGTCGTGCAGCGCGCGGTAGTAGCGCAAGTCATCCTCGGTCAACCGGCGGTCGGGCACGCCGGGCGAAGCCGGTCCGGTCACGTCCGCCACCCGCAGGTTGCCGCGCTCGTATTGGATGCGGAAGTACGTGGAGTCGGCTTCGTTCACGATCCCGTCGGGCATTCCCCAAGTCGGTTCGCGCGGGTCGGCGCCGCCGGACAAATCGGCCGGACAATCCGGAATTCCGCCCGCGTCGTTTTCCTCGGTCGGGTCGTAATTCGTCCAACCGGGTCCGGTCATCGTTTTGGCGTCGAAGTTGGTGCGCGAGCGGGCCAATACCAAACGGCGACCGGCCTTCATCCCGGCCAGGTAAGAGCGGGGCGCATCTTCCCAGCGGCGCGTCCGGGCGTTGTAGGCGAACTCGCGCACCACGCCATTCTCGACCACGATCAGGCTACCCGACTCGCCCGCTTGCAGGCTGGTGGGTTTTTGCACCGCCGGCAGGGTGACGGTCTGACGGGTTTGCCAGCGACCGCTGCCGTCCGTCGTCGGGCTCAGCTCGTAAACGGTGGGGGACTGGGTGCCGCCGATCCATAGAGTGCGGCCCAGCGACGTATTGGCCAGCAAAACGTCCCCGACGAGCTCGACTTCGGCCGGCAACGTCCGATCCCGCATCGTCGTCAGATCGCGGGACACGGTCAGCAGCCGCCGGGTCGCCGCGAACAGCAGGGTCACCTCGTCGGTCAGGTCGTCGTACACCATCGCGTCGGGCATCGCGCCTTTGAGGTCGAAGCTGCCGAGCACCGCCAGCCCCTCGCTATCGGCCAGCGTGTCGAACCGGATCAACTGGCCGGCGTCGACCAAATACAGGTCGCCGTGCCGGCCGAACGCGAACGGCGTGCGCTTTTCCAATTGCCGGAGTATCCGCAACGCCTCCTGGCGCGGATCGTATTTGTACAGCTTGACCGAACCGTTCTGCCCGGTCGTCGTCGCGTAGAAGGTCCCGACTCGCAGGGGGTGAAACTGGAAATGGTCGAACTGGCCACCATCCGGCGCGTCCTCGGCCAATTCCTCGCCCTGCTCGCCACCGTCCAGCACGTTGACAGGGCTGGCGACGAGGGTGTCCCACTGGTCGTCGGTGGTCAGCGCCACCATCGGCGTGATGACGGTGTAGGACTCCAAAAATTTATTTCCACTCAACGACGAAAAACGCCACATCGTTTGGGGTACGCCGAACCCGGAAACGGACCAGAGACCGGAGACTTCTTCCATCTCCGACGTCTGGTCGTCAAAATCAGCTTGCACGATCATGCTGTCCGAGGTGCTCGGATCGTTCCACCACAGCTCGGGCGAACTCGAACAGCCGTCCTTGACCCGATGTAGCGCGACGATGTGGCCGCCGGTCCGCTCCCAATGACCGAAATTGTTATTTTGGTACTTCCCCAAGGTCATGCTGATCATGCCGCCGTTGCTCATCGCATTGAACAACTCCTCCGGCTCGAGAATGTATACGCCAGGAATAGCGTGGCTCGCCGTTACGATGAACGCGCCCGGAGCAGTCGCCTGCAAGTGACTGACGAGGCCGATGATGGGTCCCAGACCGGTCGTTCCGTCTTCGGCATCGGTGCCCATCAGCTCCCCGATGTGCTTGATCCGGTCGGTGACGAAGTCGTAGTGGTCTTGCGACTGCCAGTCCCGGGGGCCGTCCAGCACTTCGGGCACGCCGTGGTTGGCGATATAGGCGAACCAGTCGGTCGCCGAGGTCGGCACGCAGTACATCGCCCCATCGTTCGGCAAACCGGGCACGGTCGATGTCGTCGCCCGCTTTTGATCGAAATCCGGCACGCCCGGAATGTTGATGCTACAGCTCTGGCCGAGCGCGGGTTGGCCGGCCACCATGGCCAAGCACAGGGCGGTGCCGCTCGCGAGCGAAGCGAGCCGGCGTTTCGCGGCGGGGATCGCCGGATCGCTCGGGCGAATGGCGCGGGTGCGGGACGGTGCGGCGAATATCGCGCGGTGCATGATGGGTCTCCTCTCCAATCCGGATCAAGCAGTGGTTCGATGGTTGAGGAGAGATAAGCACCCATGATGCCATGTTTGATATCAAGATGATTTATAATAAAATAGTTGGTACATCATCAGGAATATTCGGAGCGAAACCGATTCTGCTGGACCGGCCTTTGGCCCGCATGGACGGGCCAAGATGACTCGGGGATCAGGTTAGCCCGACTTCCGCGATTCGACGATGATGTTACCGAATTTATTGACTCGGGTGCTGCCAAGGGCTTGATGGGCCGAGACGGCATCTCCTGCAAGCGTCTGTAGTGCCGACACGGGAGGTTGACCTGAGCGCACTTTTCCCCGAACAGCCGTACCGAATCCCCGAAATGCGCTGGATAATACCGATACCCCTCTTTGAGGGACTGTGGAGGACATGATGGCCCTCCCGACCATGCCGATAACCCTGCCGCCCGAATAGAGTGACCTGCGGCACCGAATGGCCCGCGGTCGGGAAACGCCGCACAGTCTGGCGCCGCGCGCCCTGATGACCTTGCCGGCGGCCGAGGGTCGCCCTAACAAAACGATTGCGGGGGAGTTGGGGATCTGCGAAGAGACCTTCGGTTTTTGGCGGAAAAGCTGGCTGAGCGGCCAGAGCGAGTTGGCCAGGCGGGACACCCCAAACGCTAAAGCGCGGTGGTGGGCCGGTTGCTGGCGGATCGGCCGCAGCCGGGGAGTCCGGGCGCCTTTAGTGCGGCGCGCGCGGCCGCGGCGGCTTCGCCACCCCACAACGGTGGGGATTCGCCCCCGCAGGAATCCTCCCTGATGCCCGACGCCCGGCCCGAAGCCCGTCCCGGGACTTACGCCCTAGTGCTGCGCACGACGGTAACGGCGGTGGTCGCCATCGGCCGGCGCCACGCGCTGCCGCTGACGCCGGGCTGGATGATCTATG
>JAWOHQ010000223.1:0-6200 GCA_046485105.1 Candidatus Competibacteraceae bacterium
CGGTATCTGTTGGTGGAAGAAATGAACCGGGCCGCCAACGACCCGCGACGCCGGGAGATGCTCGCTCAGGTCCAACAGGCCGATTACGAACAGATCGCCGCCGATCCCCGGATGATGGAGTTCGTGCGTTCCGTCGGCCGGGGCCTGTTCGGCGACAACTGCGCCGGCTGTCACGGCCGCGGCGGCCAGGGCGTGTTCGGCCAGTATCCGAATCTGACGGATGATGACTGGCTGTGGGGCGGCGGTATGGAGCGGATTCATGAAACCCTGGTGTTGGGGCGGAATGGGTTCATGCCGGCGTTCGGCCAGACGCTGACCCCGGCGCAACTGGACGAGGTCGCCGAATACGTACTGACGCTGTCCGGCGAGGCGCCGCCCAGCGAAGCCTCGGCGCGCGGCCAGGAAATCTTTCAGGGGCGCATCGGCGGCTGCTACCACTGTCATGGCATGGATGGGACCCGGCTTCCGTCGCAGGGCGCGCCCAATTTGACCAACAAGATCTGGAACATCGTCGATGTGCCGGGTCAGGATACCTTGCAGGGCAAGAAAGCGGCGGTCGGGGCGTTCGTCGCCCAAGGCGTGGAAAATGTTCGGGTCATGCCCGGCTGGAAAGATCGCCTGTCGCCGGTCGACGTCAAGCTGTTGGCGGTTTACGTGCAGCAACTGGGAGGCGGCGCCCAGTAAGCGCTGGCCTCCGTCGAGGAAAATCGCTGGACTGGCGCTCACCCCCCTCGTGGGGGTGAGCCATTTATAACTAGTTGATCGGTAAAACCCCGGCCTCTTTGACGGCCGATCAGGTGGACCATGTCTGAAGAGACCTCCTCGCTGTACCAGAAGCGCATTCCGATTTATCCCCGCTCCGTCAAGGGGCGCTTCCGCACCTTCAAGACCAGCGTTCTGGTTCTCGCCTATACCGTCTACTTTCTCCTGCCCTGGCTGCGCTGGGAGCGGCCGAACGCCCCCAATCAGGCGGTGCTGTACGATCTGCCGGGGCGGCATTTTTATATTTTTGGCCTGACCGTCCAGGTGCAGGATATTTTCTGGCTGGCCGGCGCGTTGATCATCTTCGCGATCCTGTTGTTTTTCGTCACCGGTCTATTCGGCCGGGTCTGGTGCGGGTATTTTTGTTTCCAGACTCTGTGGACCGATCTGTTCATGATGATCGAGAAGTGGGTGCAGGGCGAACGGCCGGCGCGGATGCGGCTGGACCAGGGACCGTGGAACCGGGAGAAGCTCCTGAAAAAAGGCGGGACCTACGGGCTGTGGTTGCTGGCGGCGTTCTGGACCGGTCTGACCTTTACCCTGTACTGGGCCGACGCGCCGACCCTGGTGGTGGACATGCTGCTGGGGCGGGCGCCGTATGCCGCCTATTTCACGACGTTTTTCCTGATGGCGACCACCTTCGTCATGGCGGGGCTGGCGCGCGAGCAGGTTTGCACCTACATGTGTCCCTATGCGCGCTTCCAGAGCGCCATGTTCGACCACGACACCCTGATCATTTCCTACGACGAGTGTCGGGGCGAGGGGACCCAGGGGCGAGCCACCCTGGGCAAGGGGCGCAAGAATCGGGAGGAGCGACAAGCGCAAGGTCTGGGCGACTGCATCGACTGCGGGTACTGCGTACAGGTCTGTCCGGTGGGCATCGATATCCGCAACGGCTTGCAATACCAGTGCATTTCCTGCGCGCTGTGCGTGGATGCCTGCGACACGATCATGGACAACCTGCAATGGCCGCGCGGTCTGGTGCGGTATACGTCCGAGAAGGCGTTGAACGGGCAGAAGACCCAGTGGTTGAAGCCCAAGTCCATTGGTTATGGGGTGATCCTGACTGCGGCGACCGCCATCCTGGTCTGGAGCATCCTCACTCGTGCGTCCTACACCGCGACGGTGGAGCAAATCCGGCAGCCGTTGTACGCGTTACTGTCGGACGGCGGCATTCGCAACAGCTACGAAATCAAGCTGAACAACCAGTTGACGGAGCCGTTGTGGGTCGGCATCCGCATTGAGGGATTGGCCGGGGCGACTTTGAACATGGATGGCATGGAGCGCATCCAACTGGAATCGCAGGAACGGCTCAAGCTCCTGGCGCGCGTGCAAATGGCGCCCTCGGTTCTGAGTGAGGGCCAGCAGGCCGGCCGCGACCAGGTGACCTTCGTCATCGAACCGCTGGACGACGCGCGAGCCGAACCCATCCGTCGGGAAGTGCCGTTTTACGTGCCGGAGGATCGCTGATGGACTCTTTGCTGTTAAGCCTCGGGCTTGGTTTGGGAGCGATCATACTGGCCAATCTCGGGCTGGTCCGTTTCGCGCGGACGAACGCGCGGCAGGCCGCCGCCACGGTGGCGCTGATCACGATCGGACTCTACGGGCCTTATAGCATCCTGAATTGGCCGGGTGGCGATGTGTTTGCGATCCACTTGGCGATTTACCTGCTCGGGTCCCTGGCCTGCGGGATGTTGCTGGATGCCCGGGCCAGAGGTCGCGGGCTGCATTGGGGGCCGGCGATGATCGGTGGGTTCTTCATTATCGTGGCGACGGTCTGCGCGGTCCTGGTTTCGGTCGCCCAGCATGGTCTGACGCCAGTGATCGGCCGCTGGGTGCTGCCGGAAGCCGCCAGCGGCCGAGCCGTGGTGTCGTCGATGTTCCCCGGCGTGATTTCGCATGATTTCCATAAGAAGGAATCCTTGCATAACCAGTATCTCCAGCAGGTCGAGCGGCAGCGCGAGCGCGGCTGGCAGGTCCGCCAAGGTTGGCTGGACGATCCCGTGGCGGATCGTCCTGCGGCGTTCCGGGTGGTGGTCCGGACCCGTGAGGGGGAGCCACTGGCGGGCGCGACCGTGACCGGGGAATTTCTGCGTCCCGCCAACAGCCAGTTGGACGTGGCCTTCGATCTGGTCGAGCGCGCGCCCGGCGTGCATGAGACGGAGTTGCAACTGCCGGCGGCTGGACTTTGGAATCTGGTGCTGAGCATTCGCCAGGGCGAGGAATTACACGAAGTCCGCGCCAACACGCGGGTCCTGGAACCGTGAAAGGCCAAAGGCCAAAGGCCAAAGGCTAAAGATCGATGCCTGCTCTCGCGGAATCCCTGCCATCCGTCGCGCCCGTCGCCGCCGAGACGACCTGCTTTCATTGCGGGCTGCCGGTTCCGCCCGGCGCTCGCTATGCGGCGGTGATCGAGGGCCAGCGTCAGCCGATGTGCTGTCACGGTTGCCAGGCGGTGGCGGAAGCTATCGTGGCGGCGGGGCTGACCGATTATTATCGCCATCGCACGGCTTCGTCGCGGCGGGCCGAGGACCTCATTCCGCAGGCGTTGCGCGGTTTGGAACTGTACGACCGTCCGGACCTGCAAAAGAGCTTCGTCCACGCCGAAAACGACCATGTTCGCGAAGCGGCGCTGATGCTGGAAGGCATCGTCTGCGCCGCCTGCGTCTGGCTCAGCGAGCATCATGTCAGCGCCTTGCCGGGGGTGTTGGAATTTCGGGTGAACTATTCCACCCACCGCGCCCAGGTCCGCTGGGACGAGCGTGAGGTCAAGCTGAGCGAAATCCTGGCCGCCATCGCCGCCATCGGCTATATCGCCCACCCCTTCGATCCCAGCCGTCAGGAAGCCTTGCAGAAGCGCGAGCACGCCGTGGCGCTGCGCCGGCTGGCGGTGGCCGGACTGGCGTCGATGCAGGTGATGATGCTGGCGGTGGGGTTGTACGTCGGCGAACACCAGGGCATGGAACCGTGGATTCAGGATTTTCTGCGCTGGGTGTGTCTGATTCTGACCGCGCCGGTGATGGTCTACTCCGCGCAATCCTTCTACAGCGCCGCTTGGCTCGGTCTGCGCCATCGGCAACTGGGCATGGACGTTCCGGTGACCCTGGCGATCGTCGGCGCCTTCATCGCCAGCGTCTGGCACACCTGGCGGGGCGGCGGCGAGGTGTATTACGACTCGGTCACCATGTTCGTGTTTTTCCTGTTGACCGCGCGTTTCCTGGAGATGAGCGCCCGCCATCAGGCGGGACGGGTTTCCGAGGCGCTGACGCGGATGCTGCCGGCGACCGCCACCCGTTTGGACGCAGACGGTGCTGAAGTCGTCGTGCCGGTCGCGGAACTGACGCCCGGCGACCGGGTGTTGGTGCGGCCGGGCGAGACGATCCCCGCCGACGGCACGGTGCTGGAGGGCCTCAGCGGGGTGGACGAGTCGCTGTTGACCGGCGAGAGTCTGCCGCTGCCCAAGCGCCCTGGCGAAACGTTGATCGGCGGCGCGGTCAATGTGGACAGTCCGCTGGTGATGCGGGTCGAGAAGGTGGGAACCGAGACCGTTCTATCGACCATCGTGCGGCTGCTGGACCGGGCGCAGGGCGAAAAGCCGCGGCTGGCGTTGCTGGCCGACCGCATCGCCGGCGGGTTCGTGGCGGTTCTGTTGCTGGTGGCGGCGGTCGTGCTGGGAATTTGGTGGTATTTGGCAGATTTCGATACCGCCTTCCGGGTGACGCTGGCGGTGCTGGTGGCGACCTGTCCGTGCGCGCTGTCGCTGGCCACGCCCACCGCCATCACCGCCGCGACCGGCGCCCTGACCCAGCAGGGCGTGTTGACCACCCGCGGCCATGCCCTGGAGACCCTGGCGCGGGTGACTCACGTCATCTTCGACAAGACCGGCACCCTGACCCACGGCCGACTCCGGGTGGTAGCGGTGGAGTCGGCGTGCGAACGGGATGCGGGCCATTGTCTGGCGCTGGCGGCGGCGTTGGAGCGGGGTTCCGAACATCCCGTCGGCCGCGCGCTGGTCGAAGCCGCCACCGTGGGTGTTCCTCGGGCGGAGGACGTGCGCAACACGCCGGGCAGCGGCGTCGAGGGTTGGATCGACGGGCGCTGCTATCGGGTGGGTCGTCCGGAATTCGCGGCGGGTTTGCACTCGGGCGCGGCGATCGCACGGAGTGATCTGGATGCGGACAGCACTTGGGTGGCGCTGGGCGACGAGACAGGGTTGCTGGCTTGGTTCCAGTTGTTCGATACCTTGCGACCCGGCGCCGCGGAAGCCGTGGCGGCGCTCGAAGCGCGCGGGCTGACGGTGGAGTTGCTGAGCGGAGATCGTCCGGAAACGGTGGCGCATGTCGCTCGCGCGGTCGGGATCGCTCGAGCCACGGGCGGCCTGTCGCCCCAGGACAAGCTGGAGCGGGTCCGGGATTTGCAGCGGCGGGGCGCGATTGTCGCCATGGTCGGCGACGGGGTCAACGATGCGCCGGTGCTGGCGGCGGCGCAGGTGTCGCTGGCGATGGGCAGCGGCGCCCAGCTCGCCCACGCTACGGCGGATCTGGTGCTGCTGTCGGAACGGCTCGATAGCCTGGTCGAGGGAGTGGACATGGCCCGACGGACCTTGAAGATCATCCGCGAGAATTCGATCTGGGCGATCGGGTACAATTTAGTGGCGCTCCCACTCGCCGCGACCGGCTGGTTGCTGCCCTGGATGGCGGCGCTCGGCATGTCGTTCAGCTCGCTGCTGGTGGTGGTGAACGCCTTGCGGCTCCGCCAGCCCTGAGAGACCTTACAAAAACTCCCCTCTCCCCGTGGGAGAGGGGTTGGGGGTGAGGGCTTTATTTTCAATGTCTTAGTCAGCGAGAGGCCGTACAAAAACGCCTCTAAGAGGAGGTGATGATCCATGCGGATTCTATTGCTGCTGATTCCCATGGCGTTGGGGGTCATGGGGGTCGCGTTGTGGGCCTTTCTCTGGGCGGTGCGGACCGGCCAGTTCGATGACCTGGAAGGGCCGGCCCACCGCATCCTGATGGACGACGACGATCCGCGCATTCCCCGTTCCAGCCAGCGGCGGGATGATGATCGTTCCTAATAATGAATAACTGACGCTTCGTGAGCTTCTTCACTGTTAATCCCTGGAGCACGACCATGTTTAATTTCCAGAATTTTCCCCTCGTCATCATCATCGTTTTATTGATCGCTTCCTGGTTAAGCTTCTTCTCGGTCGTGCCTTGGCGCAATCTGTTCTGAGGATGACCGATAGCGCCCCCGAACTGCTGGACCGCGAGCGGATTCTCGCCGGTCTGACGCCGGCCGCTCGCGCCGGGTTGAGCCGATTGGAGGTGCATCCGGTCCTGGATTCCACCAACGCCTATCTGCTGGCCAGGGCGCGCGAAGGCTGGCCGGGGGGGGCGGTGTGTCTGACCGAGTTGCAGGAGGCTGGCCGGGGCCGGCAG
>JAWOHQ010000246.1:0-6065 GCA_046485105.1 Candidatus Competibacteraceae bacterium
TCCGGCACCAGCGGCGGCGCGCCGGTGGTCAGGCCGGCGGCGGTGAAAATCAGCAAGTTGGCGCCGTTGCTGAGCAGGATCAAGCCGATTACCAGCTTGATGATGGAGCGGCGCAGCATCATGTAGAGGGCGGTGGCGTAGAGCGCGCCGACCACCAGGGCCATGATCGTATCCATGCCGGTTCAGTCCTCTGCCTCGGCCAGGGTGAGCAGGACGGTCAGCACCATACCGACGACCACCAGATAAACCCCGATGTCGAAGAACAGCGGGGTGCTCAATTTCAGCGTGCCGAACGGCGGGAGATAGACCGGCCACCATTGCGAAGTGAAAAAAGCCTGGCCGTAAAAAATCGCCGGTACGCCGCTGAGCACCGCCAGCGTCAGACCGATGCCGAACAGGTTGCGCGGATCGACCCAGAGCACCTGACGCGCCTCCTTGATGCCCATCGAAAACAGATAGAGCGCGATGGCCGCCGCCGCCACCAGGCCGGCGATGAACCCGCCGCCCGGCTCGTTGTGGCCGCGCAGCAGCAGAAAGATCGAGAAAATCAGCAGCAGCGGCAGCAGAAAATAGCTGGTGGTGCGCAGAATCAAGGAGTTCATTTGGATTTTCATGGTTGCCGGTCCTCGGCGCGGAGCTTGATCATGGCGTAAACGCCGACCGCCGCCAGCGCCAAAACGGTAATTTCACCCAAGGTATCGAGGGCGCGGAAGTCCACCAGGATGACGTTGACGATGTTGCGCCCGTGCGCCACCGGTTGGCTGTTCTCGATGAAGTAGGCCGAGATGCTGGGAAAGAAGCGGGTTTCCTCGATCACCAGCAGCAACCAGACCAGCAGACCGCCCAAGGCGACGGCGACGGCGCCGTCGCGATAGCGCGCGCGCGGCCGGCTCAGGACGAACATATCCGGCAGGCGGAAGATCACCAGCACTAGCAGGATCACGGTCAGGGTCTCGACCAGAACCTGGGTGATGCCGACGTCGGGGGCGCTGAAGAGAATAAACACCAGGGCCACGCCGAAACCCACCGCGCCGAGCAGAGCGACCGCGCCCAGGCGCGAACTGGTGGCGACCGCGAACAACGCCGCCAGCACGATCATCACGGCCACCGCCAGCAGGTGAATCTCGATGCCGGCGAGGCTCGGGGTCGGCACGACCGGGTAGCGGGTGAGCAGCGTATAGCCGGTCAGCGCCACCAAGGTGATCACGATGGTGAGAATGTAGTAGCGCAGATAGCCGTTTTGCAGCAAACGGGTCTGCCAGTCGGAGATTCGGACAATCCCTTCCATGAACAGATCGTAACCCCGCTCCGGACCGAAGCGCTCGCGGGGTTCGAGATGGTGGTTGAGTCGGGCGCGCACGAACTCCCAGCGCGAGAAGACCCACAGGCCCAGCCCGAGGCTGATGAGGCTCATCAACAGCGGCAGGTTGAAGCCGTGCCAGAGCGCGAGATTCAGCTCCACGGGCGCTCCGTGGACGGCTCGCGCGGCGGCGGCGAGGATATGGTGTTCGGCCAGGGCCGGGTACAAACCGAACAACAGGCCGAGCGCGGCGAGCGTCACCGGGCCGGCGAGCAGGGCCGGGGGCGCCTCGTGCGGATGCTTCGGGGTCGGCACGGTCGGGCCGAAGTAGGGACGGATGCCGACCACGGCGGCGGCGGCGACGATCAGCACCGCCGAGGCCAGGGCCAAAAGAGCGACCGGGGCGACCACGATCCAGGGCGCGCCGATGACCGATTCAAACAGCAGTTCCTTGGCGACGAAGCCGAACAGCGGCAGGATGCCAGCCAGCGACAGGGCCGCCAGCGCGGCCACGGCGGCGGTGACCGGTAATTTTCCGCGCAGGCCGCCGAGGTCGCGGAAATCCTTGCAGCCGGTTTCGTGATCGAGAATACCGGCGATCAGGAACAGCGCGCCCTTGTAGAGCGAGTGGGCGAGCAGGAAGGTGACCGCCGCCGCCGCCGCGGTGGGTGTGCCGAGGCCGATCAGCAGGGTCAACGTGCCCAGCGCCATCACCGTCGAGTAGGCCAGCAGGCGCTTGACGCCGGTGCTGCGAATCGCCATGACCGCGCCGGTGAGCATGGTCAGCGCGCCGAACAGCGAGAGCAGCAGCAGCCAGGCGTCGGTGCCGCCGAGGCTGGGGTTGAGCCGGGCCAGCAGGTAGACGCCGGCCTTGACCATGGTCGCCGAGTGCAGGTAGGCGCTGACGGGAGTCGGCGCGGCCATCGCGTTGGGCAGCCAGAAATGGAAGGGAACCTGGGCCGACTTGGTGAACGCGCCAAACAGGATCAGCACCAGCAGCGGCAGATACAGGGCGTGGTCGCGGATCGCTTCGCCCTCGTGCAGCAGTTCGGCCAGTTCGTAGGTGCCGCCGGCCATCGCCAGCAGGACGAATCCGGCCATCAGCATCAACCCGCCGCCGACGGTGACGATCAGACCCTGCAAGGCCGCCTTGCGCGCCTTCTCGTCCTCATGGTCGAAACCGATCAACAGGTAGGAGGTGATGCTGGTCAGCTCCCAGAACACGAACAGCGCGACCAGGTTGCTGGAGAGCACCAGCCCGAGCATCGACGCCATGAAGGCGAGGATCACGACGTAGAAGCGCCGCAGGTCGGGGTGGTCGGCCAGGTAGCCGCCGGCGTAGATCACAATGAAGGTCCCGATGCCGGCGATCAGCAGGGCGAACAGCAGACTCAGCCCGTCGAGGAGAAAGGTCAGGCCGACATCCAGCCCCGGAACCCAGGGATATTCAAACAGGATGGGGCCATGGGCCGCCACTTCGGGCAGGAAGGAGGCGAACCAGAAGGTCAGCCCCGCCGGCAGCAGCGCTAGCAGCCAGCCGCTATAACGGCCGGCGGCGCGCGCCAGCCACGGGGCCACGAAAGCCAGGAGGAATCCGGAGAGCACGGCGAAGATCATGGAAGATGACAGCCTGTCTTTGAAACGATGAAGATAAATGCAGTGTCGGCGTTTTTGAGTTTGTATGCCGATGATAGAGTATAAAAAAAATTATTGGGGGTGCTAAAGGAAAATTTGTAAGAGCCTTGTAAAAAAACTCTTTCGGGATGCAGCGATGGGGAACCGCTCGAACCGTGCATTCACTCGCCCGCGTGCGCCGGACTGGAACGGCTGGTATGGTTAACCCTCGGCGGTCTCCCTGTTCCTGATTGAGGTGAAGTCTCCATGCGGATTCTGCTCTACCTGCTTATGGGTTATCTGCTTCTGGTCGGCATCACGGCCCTGGCCCAGAAGCGCATGCTGTACTTTCCCGATCCGACGCCGCCTTCGGCCGCCAACCTGCGTCCGGCTTACGGACCGGCGCTGGCGGTCTGGCCGGCGGCCAGCAACTCGACGCACCGGGGTTATGTCAGCGCCGAACGGCTGGATTCCGTCCCTGCTCGCGGCACGGTGGTGGTGTTTCACGGCAACGCTGGCAACGCCCGCCACCGGGGCTACTACCCCATGGCGCTCGAACCTCGGGGTTATCGGGTGATCCTCGCCGAGTATCCCGGTTACGGCGGGCGGGACGGGGAACATGGCGAAGCCTCCTTCGTCGCCGACGGTCGCGAGACGGTCCGGCGGGCGCTGGCGGAATTCGGGGTACCGTTGTGGCTCTGGGGCGAGTCGCTCGGGGCCGGAGTGGCGACCGCGTTGGCGGCCGATTCCGAACTGCCGGTCGCCGGCGTGGTGTTGATCACGCCCTGGGACAACCTGCCGGATCTGGCGCAAGCGCTGTACTGGTATCTGCCGGCCCGCTGGTTGCTGCGCGATCGCTACGATAACCGGGCCAACTTGAGCAAGTATCCGGGACCGGTGGTGGTCCTGATCGCCGAACAGGATGAGATTATCCCGGTAAGCCACAGCCAGCGTCTGTACAAAGCGTTGCCCGACCCCAAGCGGCGCTGGATCTTTTCCGGCGCGGGCCACAACAGTTGGCCGGTGAATCCGTTGGTCCCGTGGTGGGACGAGGTTCTGGACTGGCTGGAGAGTCATCACTCAGTCCCCGCGCTCCCTGGCCAGGGAGAGAGCGAAGCGAGGGATCCAGGTTAGAGCGAGCGCGGCGGGCGCGCTAAGAAGCGTTTTTGTACAGCCTCCAACGGAACGATGAGGCTGGAAGCGGCCAACTCTGGGTCGCACGGGAGATCGAGGTGTCTGGAACGATTGTGATGCTGCTGCTGGGCTTGGGAACGCTGTTGGTCGGCACGGGGCTGCTGGGAACCCTGCTGGGCCTGCGGGCCAAACTGGAGGGTTTCTCCAACACCGCCATCGGCACGGTCATGACCGCCTATTATCTGGGTTATGTGGTCGGGACCTTCGTGGTTCCAGTGCTGATCCGGAGGGTGGGCCACATCCGCGCGTTCGCCGCCCTGGCGGCGGTGGGTTCGGCCGCGGTGCTGGGCCATGGTTTGCTGGTGCATCCCGTCGCCTGGTTCGCCCTGCGCGCGGTGACCGGCGTGGCGGTGCTGGGGGTCTACATGGTGGTGGAAAGCTGGCTCAACGAGCAGTCGCCCCAAGTCATCCGCGGCCAGGTTTTCGCCGCCTACATGATGGTCAGTCTGATCTGTCTGGCGCTGGGTCAATACCTGATCCTGATCGGCGACATCGGCGCTCTGACCTTGTTCGCGGTGACCGCCATGCTGTTCACGCTGGGGCTGGTGCCGATCGCCGCCACCCGGGTCCATGCGCCTCAACCACAGTTGCATCCTCCTTCCCTGAGTTTTGGGCGGTTGCTGCAATTATCGCCATTGGCGACCCTTGGCTCCTTCATGGCGGGGATTGTCAATAGCGCCTTCTGGGGGCTGGGGGCGGTGTTCTCGCATCGGGTGGGACTGTCGGAGACCGGCACCGCGCTGTTCATGAGCGCGACCATCCTCGGTGGCGCCCTGCTGCAATGGCCCATTGGGCGGTGGTCCGACCACCACGGCCGACGCGGCGTGCTGACGCTGGTCAGCTTCGCCGCCATGGCGATGGCCCTGCTGGTGTTGCTGGTGATGTATCGTTCGCTGGCGGCCCTGATCGCCTGCGCCTTTCTCTACGGGGGCCTGATGTTTTCCATCTACAGCCTCAGCGTGGCGTACATGAACGATCGCCTGCAAGCGCCCGGCGAGGTGTTGGAAGCCACCCGCGGGCTGCTGCTGGTTTATGGAGTCGGGGCCATCACCGGCCCGATTCTCGGCGGCCCGCTGATGGATTTTTTCGGTCCGGGCACCGTGCCGGCCTACTCGGCGGCCGTTCTCGGTCTGTTGGGGATGGTCGGCCTGGCGCGCATGGTCTGGCGGCCGCCGGTGCCCGTGGCGGAGCAGGGCGAGTTCGTACCCATGGTTCGCACCACCCCGATGGCCCTGGAAATGTTGCCTCAGGCCGAGACGCAGATGACCATGGATCTGCCGCCCGCCGACCGCTCATGAACCGGGCGCGGTCGCCAATACCCGTATCCTCCCCCGGGAGAGGGATGGTCGAATGGGTTCGCCTGCCCCGCCGCCTCTGGTATCCTTCGAACGGTAATTTCCAACTTCAATATGCATAACCAAGCCAACGAGATCGCCATGCGCTTCGAGGATCTGCCCCTGAACGATCGCCAACAGGCCGAATCAGCCGCCTGTCGGTTCCTGGTGCAACATCGCTACGTCAGCCTGGACGAGGCCTGTCAGACCCAGGACCTGACCCTGCCCGATCTCTGGGACCGGATCATGCGGGACGCCGGGCTGCCGGAATGCGATCCGCCGGCCTTCTCGCCCTTCGGGTGAAGGGGCGATACCGGCAACATTTTGGAGGTGATGATGACCATGCAACGTGAACTGGGCGACACGGGATTGCGGGTGAACGCCATCGGTCTGGGGGCGATGCCCCTGTCGATCAGCGGGCGACCCTCCGAGCCGCAAGCCTTCGCCGTGATCGAAGCGTTCGTCGAAGGAGGCGGAAATTTCATCGACACCGCCAACGTGTACTGCCTGGACGATGACGACCTCGGTCACAACGAACGGTTGATCCAGCAGGCGCTGGACCAGATCGGCGCGACCGACGCCGTCATCGTCGCTACCAAGGGCGGACTGCGCCGGCCCAACGG
>JAWOHQ010000316.1:0-2520 GCA_046485105.1 Candidatus Competibacteraceae bacterium
ACGATCTCCACGTAGTCGGCGGATGCGCCATCCGTCCGGCCATGCACCACCGCGCGGGCCACCAGGATGGCCGCATTGAGCACGCCGAGCATTTCCTTGTCTTTCTGCATTCGAGAACCCTGGTGTTGGACAGCGAAGGGGCCCGTGGGCCAATCCTCACGAGCATGAACTCTGACAGGCGTGACGCTGTCCGCGGCCTAGTCAGGAAGTCTATCCGAGGCGGGCCTTCGCCCGCAACCGGAAATTGCGGCGGTATCTGGCGCGGGCATGGCTGTGTCAAGAAAGGGGAGGAGCGAGGGAAGATGGTGGAAGGGAGGCTGGAGAAGTGCGAGAAGAAGCCAGAGTGGAAGGTTTGGGCGACCGAGAAGGGGTGTGAGGCGGGTTCCGGGCACACCGCGAGCGTGACCGAGGCACCCTCGACCCTCAAGCCGCGTCTATTCGGTGGTCAGCCAGCGGAGCGCGAGGGTCCGGTGAGCCTGGCAGAAGCGGTTAAACGCCGGAGTGGTCTTCTTGTGCTCAGTGCGCGGGTGATGCCAACCTTTCTTGGCAAGGAATCGGGCCAAGGACCGCAACGTGGCGAGGATGTGAGCCGCGTTGGGATCGCGGACCTGACAACGATCCTCATCGTAGGTGCGATCGCGAACATAGTGGTTGCCCGTCTCGATCGTCCATTGGCCTCGAACGACCTCCAGTAACCGTTCGGCGTTCTCCTGGGGATCGGGCAGGGGCCGGAGGCTGGTCACCGCGGGGATCGTTTCCTCGCTCTGAACTCCCGTCGTCAGACTCGTAAAGCGGCGGCGGATGAGCACCACTTGGGCCGCGCCAGAGAAGCCCAACTCTTCCGGATCAACCGGTCGGGCCCACAGTTCCCGGATTTCCAGCCGCCCGTGCGCTTTCTCCTGCGTCTTGGCCTGCGCCGGGTGTTGAGGGGGGAAAAACGCTGCTGAGCAGCTGCCTCGCCTTCGCCTCCACCGTAGGTTGATTCCCCTTCAAGGTGAAGAAGTAGTCCGCTCCCTTCTCCTGAGTCAGGAAGCGGGCGGCCTGCTGTTGAGCGTGCATCGCGTCGGCCGTGATCACAACCCCATCCAGCGCCAGGGGATCGAGCATCGGCCGCAACGCTGTGATCTCGTTCGACTTTTCGTCCACAGGCCGCTGGGCCACCAGCCGGCCGGATTCGGGGGACACGGCCGCGACCAGATGGAGCGGTCGCCCGTCCTTCTGCCTCGCCTTCTTGACCGTCTTGCCGTCCACCGCAAGACGACCAGCGGCGTCATCCCGTTCGGCCATCCACCCGATCACCGCCGCGTCAACCTCTGCGGCCGGAACCATCTTGAGTAACCGCCGGATCGTCGGCTCACTCGGAGGTTCGTACGTCCCTGTCTTGGGGTTACGATAGGCCCGCAAAAGCCTGAGCTGCGTCTGGTTCAGGTATTCAGCAAACTCTGCAATCGCTCGCGTCCCTCGCGCCCCGCACAGCGTGGCCAACGCGCAGATCGTCAGGGTCGATGCCAACGCATGCCGCTTGCCTTTCGTTCGGCGGATGTCCACTAACCGGTTCATCCGCTGCCACAAGGATCGGAACTCACCGGCCGTGTACGTGCAGTACATCGCCGGGTCTTCGTGCCGGGCATACCGTTCCGGCATGACCTCGGCCCGAAGCCATCTCTGAGCCTTCGGATGCAGAGGACGCACCCATAGCTCTTTCGGATGTCCGTCCTCCTGATAGAAGTCGCGGTGATGCCGCCGGCAGCCCTGCGTCTGCCCCAACCGCTCCCACCCGCTCGCCCGGTAACACGACCCCGAAAACCGCTGCGGATCCACGAAACTCTCCACCGCCAGCAGCGGATATCCGAAGGCCTCTTCCCAGTCTTGGCTCAAACGTCTACAGCACAACCCCAGCACTCGACTCGCAAGATTCGGACATTCCCCGGGCTGGCTCAGCAGCAGAAACCGACTGTTCTGAGCCCAGAACTTCCGCCTCCTTAACCGCTGCTCGATCGACCACCCCGCCCAGTCTTCACGCGGCCTGAGGTGGTAGGCCGCCACGTTCCAGCCCACCAGCGCGATCCATTCCCCTTCCCACTCGGCCACGTACCGCAGTTGCCTGCCCACCAGGTTCGCGTTCTTCAGGTAATGCCGCTCGCAGATCAGCTCATCCCATCGGGCTTTCTCCGTCGCCCCGATCAACCGAATCGTCACTCGCCCCAGAGTCTCTGCGTCCGCATATCGCGTCCATGCTTCGTCTTTCATGCACAGGGGGATAACAGAACGATGAAAGCCTGTCCAACTATTTCGCTCACCTCGCTCCACTTCAGCCGCTTACCACCATCCGCAACACAGCCTTGCCCTGATCCCACGCCGAGAGGTGGTGGCGGGAGCCGGAATTGAACCGGCGACCCAGGGCTTATGAGTCCCTTGCTCTGCCAACTGAGCTATCCCGCCGCGAACGAACCACGCCATTAGGCCCCATTCGCGCTGGCGTGTCAAGCTTTCGTCTTTGGGCTTGTGCCGTATCCGCCG
>JAWOHQ010000319.1:0-8042 GCA_046485105.1 Candidatus Competibacteraceae bacterium
CCAGCCGCCCCACGCCGTCGATCCTGCGCGGATTCTCCGCCCCGGTGCGGCTGGAGTTCGCGCAGGACGACGCGGCGCGGGCATTCCTGATGGCGCATGACAGCGACCCGTTCAACCGCTGGCAGGCGGGGCGGTGCAGGCCAGGGATCTGTACGTTACCCACGGCGGCCTCACCCGGGTCGCGCTGCGGCGCGGCTCGCTGGTCGTCAACTCCTCGCAGGGCGGCGGCAGCAAAGATACTTGGATCGTGGACACCGGGGGACTCTAACTATGTTGTCGCGCGTCGCTCAGAACATCTATTGGATGGCCCGCCAAATCGAACGGGCCGAAGACACCGCCCGGTTGATCAATGTCAACAGCAACCTGCTGCTGGATCTGCCGCGCAACACCACGTTCGGCTGGCTGCCGCTGATCTTCATCGTTGGGGCCGAGAAGCTGTTTTTCGAAAAGGACCCGAACCGGCTGGCCGACCAAAGCAACGTGGTCCGATTTTTAATCAGCGACCGCGACCATCCCAGCTCGATCATCTCCAGCCTGGCCGCCGCCCGCGAAAACCTGCGCACCACGCGCGACACCGTGCCTCCGGAGGCTTGGGAGCAGATCAACGGTTTGTACATCTACGCCCGCGATCATGTTCCCTCCCGACGCGGTCGTTTCGAATTCCTGCGTCGAGTCATCCAGGGTGCGCAGCAGATCAACGGTTTGTTGGCTGGAGCCATGAGCCGCACCGCCGCTTATGATTTCGTGCGGTTGGGCCGTTATCTGGAACGGGCCGACATGACCACCCGGATCCTGGACGTGCGTTCGGCCAATCTGCTGGCGCGCGCCGGGCAGCCGGTGCCCATGACTCCCGATGCATTCGACAGCGGTCAGACCCAGACCCAGACAACTCCCGAACGGGAAGAGCAGGACCCCTTTGAGAGCATTCAATGGATGAGCGTGTTGAAATCGCTCAGCGCCTACCAGATGTACCGCCAGCAGGTGCGGCTGCGGGTCGGCGGGCCGGACGTGCTCAAATTTCTGTTGCAGGATGAGTGTTTTCCGCGCGCCGTGGCCTGTTGCCTGAAACAACTGGAAATCTGCCTGCGGGAGTTGCCGAGAAACACCGTGCCGCTGGCCGGCGTCGCCGCGCTCAAACAACGACTGAACGCCGCCGCGGTTCCGGCGCTGGTCCACGAGGAGTTGCACGCATTCATCGATCGACTCCAGATCGGGCTCGGTGACGTGCATGACCAGATCGCCACCACCTATTTCACGCACTGAACGACGCCTGTCCATCAACCTGACGAGCCGGTCGGCAGCCGGCTCCTCCACGCTGTTCCCCTCTTTCCTCTCGAACATCGAGCCTTAAGCCTTTCCCCTTTGACCTGATTCTCCCTTTCCTCGACAATCGTTACATCTCTAAAAAGATCAGAGGAATATCGTGACGTACCAGCATCGTGATCTGGCGGGCAGGCCGTTGCATCTGCCGGTCGGCAAAATCGTCTGCGTCGGCCGCAACTATCTCGAACACATCCGCGAACTGAACAATGCCGTGCCAGAAACGCCGATCCTGTTTATGAAACCGGCCACCGCGTTGGTTGGGCTCGACCAACCGATCCAGTTGCCGCGGGGGCGAGGTGAATGCCAGCACGAGATCGAACTGGCGGTGCTGATCGGCCGGGAATTACGGCAGGCCGACGCCGCGACCGCGCGACAGGCCGTGGCCGGTTACGGCGTCGCCCTGGACCTGACCCTGCGCGACCTGCAAAACGAGTTGAAGAAGAAAGGCCATCCCTGGGAAATCGCCAAAGCCTTCGATGGGTCCTGCCCGCTTTCGCCTTTTCTCGTCCCCGAAGCGCTGCCCGATCCTCAGGCGGCCGAACTGGCGTTGCGCGCGAACGGCGAGTTGCGCCAGCAGGGCAATACCCGCCTGATGATGGTCGGGATTTTTGAACTCATGGCCTATATCTCCACGCATTTTACCTTGCGGCCTGGGGATGTGGTATTGACTGGTACTCCAGCCGGCGTTGGTCCGCTGCGCTCCGGCGATGTGCTGGTTTTGAGCTTGGCCGGTCACGATTTCACCGCGCGAGTGGTCTGATTCTCTCCGTGACGCGTGCTTTCCGGGATGCGCGCCGGTGGGAATTTCGTGATCCTCACTCCAGACCGCACTGATCGATATCTCAATGAATATTCTCATTATTTACGCTCATCCCAACCCCAGCAGTTTCAATGGCGCCATTTTGGAGACCCTGGACACCGCCTTGCGCGAACAGGGTCACGCCACCCGCATCCACGATCTTTATCAAATGCAGTTCCGGGCCGTGTTGGACAGCGAAGACCTGCTCCGCAACTGGCGCGGCGACCTGCCGGACGAAATTCTGCGGGAACACGAAGCCGTCCGCTGGGCGCAAGGGCTGGTGTTTATCTACCCGATCTGGTGGTTCGGACCACCGGCGATTCTGAAGGGCTGGATCGACCGGGTATTCGTGCGCAAGTTCGCCTTCGACTTCACCGCCGCCGGCATGGAAGGATTACTCACTCACGACCACGCTCTCGTCATCAATACCTTGGGCGGCGACGAGGCGACCTACCAGCGCGAACGCTGGCACGAACTGCTGGTCCGGCCGATGGCCGAGGGTGTTCTGGGCGCTTGCGGCGTTCGGCACGTTGCTCATCGTGCGTTCTACTCGGTCACCGCGGTGTCGCACGCCGAACGGCGGGCGATGCTGGAGGAAGTCCGCGCCCTGGCCGCCGCCACTTTTGACGCAATCCCATCCACTCTACTTGCCCGCGCAACCTCTATTGAGTAATATTTTACTCAATAGGAGGTGAATCATGGCCCGCTTTCAAGCTCTGACCAACGCCGTGCTTGATGCCGAACTCGATCTGCTGCGCGCGCGGCTCGGCCTCAAACCCAACCAGAAGGCCGATCTGTTGCGCGAGATGGCGACGCTCGCCGGTTGGATCGCGAGCCAAGCCGAACAGGGCCGAACCATCGAAGCGCGCCGTGACGGGGAGGGGGAGGTCGAGCCGCTCGTGCATCCGGCGCTGGAGCGGTTGCGCACCGCATCGGAACGGCCAGTCGGTGCTCGGTTAACGCTGAGCGATGCCGAAGCCCGGCGCTTGGCCGCCGTATTCGATGGCGGCTTCGATCCCCCCCCCGCCTTGCGCGCGGCGCTGGCGAACCTGGCGCGGGCGAAACGCCAACCGCCGCCGCTGCGCTGGCCGCCGGCCGTGTGAACCATGCCGTTGTACCTCGAACCACTGAACCGGTCCCATCGCCCTCTGATCGCCGACTTCCAAAATCCCCAGGCTTCGCTCGTTGAGTACCTGAAGCGGTATGCCCTGCGCCACGCCGAGAAAGATTTCCTGGCCCGAACGTATCTGGCCATCGACGCGGGGACCGGAGCGCCGCGACTCGCCGGTTATTTCAGTCTGGCGACGGTCAGCGTCGAACGGGAATCGGTCGCGCGCCTGCCCGAATTGGATCGACTGCCGCGTTTCCCGATCCCAGGGATTCTCCTCGCGCGCCTCGCGGTCGACACCCGCATTCGCGGTCAGGGTCTGGGTCGGTATCTGTTCGAAGAAGCGCTGGGGTTGACGCTCCAACTCGCACAAACCGGTCCTGTGGCGTTCCGGCTGTTCGTCACCGATGCCCTCGACGATGAGGCCGCGCGCTTTTACGCGCATTTCGGCCTCGCGTCGCTGGGAGAAGCATTCCCTTGCCGGATGGCGCTCGACCTCCGACCGCTGCTCGCTGGCCAGATCGACGCATGATCGGGCCACCGCCACGTTTCGCCCCACACCAGCAAGGCCGGCGTGACCAACAGCGTCAGCGGCGTCGCCAGCAGCAGTCCCCCGGAAATGGCGGTCGCCAGTTGCACCCAGTACTGGGTCGAAGGGGCGCCGATGCTGAAGTCCCGACCGATGAAATCGATGGTCACCGCCAGCACCATGGGCGCCAGACCCAGGATGGTGGTGATGGAAGTCAACAGCACCGGACGCAGGCGCTGAGCGCCGGTCCGCAGCGCCGCTTCCATCGGGTCGAGGCCCTGACGGCGCAGTACGTTGTAGGTGTCGATCAACACGATGTTGTTGTTGACCACGATACCCGCCAGCGCGATGACCCCGATGCCGCTCATGACGATGCTGAAGGGTTCCTGGCGCAGCAGCAGTCCCAGCAAGACCCCGGCGGTGGAAAATACAATCGCGGAGAGCACCAGCGCGGCCTGATAGAAGCTGTTGAACTGGGTGACCAGGATCAGCAGCATCAAAAAAATCGACAGGAGAAAGGCCAGCAGCAAAAAGGTCTGGGACTCGGCCTGATCCTCCGCCTCGCCCCGGAAGCGCAGTTCCACCGCCGGGTCCACCGGGGACTCGGCCAGCGCCGCCCGCAACGCCCGCACCCGCTCGTCGGCGAGCCGGCCCGGCGCCACGTCCGCTTGCAGGCTGAGGCTGCGCCGCCCGTCTACCCGCTGGATGATGCCGGTCTTGGGGGCCGGCTGGAACTCCACGAAATTACTGACCGGCACCAGTCCAAAAACCGTCGGCACCCGCAGATTCACCAGTTGCGCCAGATTGCGTTCGTTGAAGGGAAAGCGCACCCGAATGTCCACCTCTTCGTCGGCGTCCTCGGGCCGATAGCCGCCCAGCTTCACCCCTTGGGTGAGCATCTGCACCGCGTTGCCCAACAGGCTGATGTCCGCTCCGTAGCGGGCCGCCTCGCGGTGATCCACGATCACCCGCAACTCGACGCCGGGCAAGGGACGGTTGTCCTCCACGTCCACGAATCCACCCAACTCCTCCATCAGCCGCCGCGCATGGGCGACCGCCGCCGCCAGCCGCGCCGGATCGCCGCCGCTGACCTCGATCTGGATCGGCTTGCCCGCGCCGGGACCGCCCTCCTGCTCGCGAAACTGCAAGATCAGGCCCGGCAAATCGGCGGTCTCGCGCCGCAACCGGTCGAGAATTTCGGCGGCGGGCGGGCGCAGGCGCCAGTCCACCAGTTCGAGCTGGATCACCCCGATCACGTCCTCGGCGTAATCGGCCATGAGCCGGTCGCATGGGGCGCCGATGGTGCGCGCGTACACAGTCTGAATCTCCGGCGCGCCCAGCAAACGGGCCTCCACGCCGCGCACCAGAGCGTCCGCCTCCCATACCGACAGATCGCCGCGCGCCTGGATTTGAACTTGAGCAAACCGCGGCTCCACGTGGGGAAAGAAATCCACGCCGCGGCCGAAGTTCAGATACAAGCCGTAGGCCGCCGCCATCACGATAAGTGCGACCGCCAGGGTTTGGCCGGGATGGGCGACGAGCGGACGCAGGGCGCGCACGTAGCGGGCGGTGAACCCGTCCAATTCCGCGAACCGCCCGGCCTCGGCGGCCAGGATGCGCGCCGTCTGTTCGGGCCGGCTAGCATCCCGCGCGCCTAGCAGACTGCCCAGCACCGGAATGAAAATGAGCGCCATGGCCAGTGAGGCGCTCAGCGTGACCAGCACCGTGGCCGGCAGGAAGAACATGAACTCCCCCACCACGCCCGGCCAGGCCAGCAGGGGCACGAACACCGCCAGGGTGGTGGCCACCGAGGCAGCGATCGGCCAGGCCATGCGCTGGGCCGCGCCGAGAAAAGCCTGGTAGCGCGACTGGCCCTCGGCCAGATAGCGGTCCGCCTGTTCCACCACCACAATGGCGCCGTCCACCAGCATCCCCACCACCAGGATCAAGGAAAACAGCACCACGATGTTGAGCGTGAAGCCCATCAGGTACAGCGCCAGAATGCCGCCCAGAAACGCGCCGGGAATGGCGAAGCCCACCAGCCAGGAGGAACGGCCGCCCAGCGCCGCCACGATGGTCAGCATGACCAGCAGAATGGCGGTCAGGACGTTGTTTTGCAGGTCTCCCAGCAGGTCGCGCACGTCCTGGGACTGGTCTTGCAGGTAATCCACCTGGACCGCAGCCGGCCAGTCGGCGCGGGCCGCCTCGATGACCGCCCGGGCTTGGGCCACGGTCTCGATGATGTTGGCGCCGCCGCGCTTGCGGATTTCCAGGGACACCGCCGGCTGCCCGTTGATCCGCGCGAAGCTTTCCGGATCCTTGAAGGCCCGCCGCCCGGTCCCGACATCGCCGAAAGTGACCACGGTGCCGTTGTCGATCTTCACCGGCAACTCCAGCATGTCCTCCAGGGACTCAATGACCCCCGGCACCTTGAGGGTGACCCGTCCCACCCCGGTGTCCAGCGCGCCGGCGGCCACCAGCCGGTTGTTGCGCTCGATGGCCTGGATGAGCTGTTGATAGGGAATTTGGTAGGTCTCCATGGTGAGCGGGTCCACCATGACTTCCAGCAGATCCTCGCGGTCGCCGCCGATGTTGACCTCCAGCACGCCCGGCAAGCCCTCCAGCCGGTCGCGCAGGCCGCGGGCGATGCGCACCATGGCGCGTTCGGGGACCGCCCCCGAGAGCGTGGCGGTGAGCACTGGAAACAGCGACAGATCCACCTCCATCACCTGCGGTTCCTCGGTGCCGGGCGGCAGTTGCGGACGCACCAGATCCACTTTCTCGCGCACGTCGATCAGCGCCTGGCGGTTGTCGTACCCGGCTTCGAAGTCCAGGCGAATTAAAGCGAAGCCTTCGCCGGCGCGGGACTGCAATTCCTTCAGACCGCGCACCGGCAGCAGTTCCCGCTCCAGCGGCCGCGCCAGCAGGCGCTCGCTGTCCTCCGGGGAAATCCCGGAATAGGTGACGTTGATGAAGAAGATGGGGATGTCGATATCCGGCGCCGCCTCCTTGGGGATGACGGCGTAGGCAATGGCGCCGCCGCCCAGGATCAGCAACAGCAAGAGCAGCACCGTGCGGGCGCGCCCCAGCGCCGCCTGGATTAAGGCCTTCATGGCGACGTTCCGGTCCCGGCGGCGACGGGCGTCACGCGCACGGGGTCGCCGGCGTTGACAAATCCCTGACCCACGGTGATCACCCGCGCCCGTTCGGGCAGTCCCGTGACCCACAGCCCCTCCACATCGGCGCGCATCGGATCGATGGGATGGAAGGCCACTCGCTCCTCTTCATCCACGGTCTTGACCCCCAGTCGGCCCCGATCATCCAGGGTCACCAGCGCGGGCGAAACCCGGTGGGCTCGGACGGTCTCGACCGGGATTTCCACCCGCGCGCTGATGCCCGAAGGCAGGGTGCGATCCGGGTTGGGGATTCGAATCTCCACTCGAAAGGTGCGAGTCGCGGTCTCCGCCCGGGCCGCGATGTAGTGAATTTTTCCCTCCCGCACGGTTCCATCCAGAAACACCACGCGAGCCGAGCCACCGGGTCGCACCTGGTGGACGCGGTGCTGGGGAACCTGGACCACCGCGCGCAACGGATTATTCTCCAGCACCTCGGCCACCGGGTCACCCACGGCCACGTAATCCCCCACCTCGGCGCGCCGGCGGTCGAGGATGCCGGCGATGGGCGCGCTGATCCGGGTTTGGGCGATCTCCAGCCGCACCGTCTCCAGTTCGGCCCGGCCGGCTTCCAGTTCAGCCAGCGCCGATTCGACCCGTAATTGAGCTTGTAACCCTTCCCGCGCGAGCTGTTGCGCGCCGCGGTAATCCGTCTCGCGGCCCTTGACCGCTGCCTCGGCGCGCCGCAGTCGCGCCTCCCGGTCATCCATGGCCAACCGCGCGATCACCTGACCGACGCTCACTACCTCGCTCAACGCCACCGGAATCTCCACCACCCGACCAGCGGTCTCGGCGCGCACGGTCACCACCTGGTCTGGCTCCACCTCGCCTTGCAGGGTCAGCAGGCGCTCCACCGACTGGGCCGCGCTCTCCACCACCGCCACCCGCATGGGGGCGGGCGCTTCGCGCGCCGGGATCTCCAGTGCATCGCGAGTCAGCGGACCGCTGGCGACCCACAGGGCGAGCAACAGCGCCACGGCAACGATAATCAACGAGTTCTTGTGCTTGCTCAGGTCGGGCATGGGACCGCTCGGGTTATAAGGAAAACGTCATTGAATCCTGACCTCGGTTTTCCGGGTTTTCTTCCGTGAATTCCCGCTCATTCTCCCA
>JAWOHQ010000373.1:0-3760 GCA_046485105.1 Candidatus Competibacteraceae bacterium
CGCCTATCGCGGCCAATATGTCATCGAGGGTCAGTTCGGGCGCTTCAAAGGCCGGTCGTTGTCGTTGACCCCGCTGTATTTGCAAAGCGATCGACGGGTCACCGGGCTGATTCGGTTGCTGAGCCTGGCCCTGCGGGTGCTGACCCTGCTGGAATTTGCCGTCCGCCAGGCCTTGGCCCAGACCGGTGAGTCCCTGGCCGGCCTCTATCCGTGGCAGGCGAAGCGGACCACCGCCACGCCCACCGCGGAATCGATCCTGCGCGCCTTTCGCGGCGTGAGCCTGACCGTCATCGAGGTCGCCGGACGGGTCCGGGCCTTCTTGTCGCCCATCAGCCGCCTGCAGGAGCGCCTGCTCGAACTGCTCGGCTGGTCCACCGATCTCTATGAACGTATCGTTGAGCATTCTCAGGAACCCGATTTTAATTTAAGCGAACTGTAGGATATTGATATTAAATAATCAAATTATCTACAGGGCGCGGTGAAAAGTCGAGGATTTGGGGAAAAAGTCGGAAATTTGGGGAGGAAAGGTCGAGGATTTGGGGAAAAAGTCGAAAAAATAAGTGCGTGATATCGACCGTTTAGAGTATCTTGGCCAGGATCTGGAACGGAGCGCGTGATGCCCGACCTCACCCCCCTCACCGAACAACTGCTCAAGCCCACTGCCACCATCCATGTTGGCAACAAGCTGTCGTTGATCGAACGCAAATTGTTCAACGCCATTATTTGGCACTCGCAGAAGAGCCGCTTCACCCGCGCGTCGGACACCCTCACCCTCGGGCTCCTCATGCTGCTCATCGGGCTGGAGCGCAGTAAGAACGTTGATGTGATCAAGGAGGCCTTGGAGCGGCTCACCACGACTCCCATCGTCTGGAACACCCTGAAAAAGGACCGCACCACCGATTGGGGGGTTTGCACCTTTCTCGCGGGCGCCGAAATCAGCGGGGGCGTCCTCCGCTACGTACTTAACCCCCTCCTCGTCGAGAAGGTCAATAACCCGATCTTGTTCGCCAAGATTCAGTTGCTGGTCCAAACTCAGTTTTCCAGCAAGTATTCCCTGGCGCTGTACGAGTTTCTGCTCGACGAACTCGGGCGAGCGGGGAGTCCGCCGCACCAGGAAATCCAAGTGTCCCTCGAGATCTTGCGCCATGTGCTCCAGTTCGAGGGCATCTACAAGCACCTGCACAGCGACGTCCTGAAGCCCTGCATCCAGGAGATCAACCAGTACGCCGACATCACGGTTGGGTATCGGGGGGTAAAAAAGGGCCGGGCCGTGGTCGCCATCGTCTTTGCCATCGATCGCGCTGCGGGACCGTTTCCGCCCGCGCTCGAACCTCCGGGTCTTTCGGAACCAGAGAACCCCCTCCTTTCCCAGAGCCCCTGGGTCGCGACCCTCGTCGGCTTGGGGGTTGCAAAGCGCAAGGCCGAAGCGCTGGTCGCGACCTACGAAGAGCCGCGCATCCGCGACAACATCGCCCACGCCGAAGCGGCGCACACAGCGGGTAAGGTGAAGAATCTCCCCGCCTACCTAATCCGGGCGATCGAGGCGGACTACCGGCCGACACCGACCCCGGAGGAGCGGCGCCGGGAAGCCGAGGCTTCTCTGGCGCGCGCGTGCCAGGACGCGCGCGAAGCCCAGGAGGCGCACCGACGCGAGTGGCACGACTATCGCGCGCGGCGCACCCCGTAGAACAGCAGACGGCACGGCGCCAGGCGTTCGTCGAGAAGCTCCAAGGCACCAACCCAGTCCTCCACGAGCGTTATCGGAAAATGGGGTTCGCGAGCAGCATGGTCGAAGGGCAGTTCTTCGCGGAGCTGAGTGAAGATCTGCTCGTCGATCCGACCGAGACCCACTTTTCCGCTTATCTGGAAAACCGGGACGTGGCCTCGCCCCAGGAGGGGGATGCCTCGTCGGGCGCAGACGGCGCATGACGCCAAGCCAGAAGCAATCGGCGCGACAACTGCTCCCGAGCGGCGCACCTTCCCGCGAAGTCGCTCGGAACCTGGAGGTGTCGATTCCGACGCTGTACCGCTGGATTCCAGATTCAACTTATTGATAATAAGTTAATATATGGCGGATCGTTGGGTTTTTCGCCAACTCTAAATGGACCCCCGATCCAGTCCCTCGCTTCATGATCCAGCGCCAGCGCCGGATGGACGACCGCGCCGCACCACGGTTCGGCGACGACCCCCGAGGGCCTGAGTCGCGCCCGAGCGGCATCCGTCGGGCGGGCGGGCACTCTGGACGGTCGGGTCCGACCGGAGGCTATCGATCCCACAGCACGTCGCATTTCGCGGCCGGGGCGGCCAGCAACTCGATCAACGGGAAAGCCCGCTGCGCTACATCGACCGGGCTTTCGTCCGCGTCGTCGTCGTCTTCAACATCTTCCGCCGCCTTCGGGACCGTAGCCTGATGGGCGGCGATGGCGGTTCGCAAGGGTTCCAGCGCGGCGGGGACGTCCTCGGCCAGGAGGGCGCCCGGCACGGCACCGCTGTGGCCCATCAGCTTCAGCAAGCGAACCGCGATGTCGCCGAACATCAGGATATCGGCGTAGGCTTCGGTGCGAAAGGTCACGAGCATGGCAACCTCCTTTGGAGCGTTCTGGGGAGCATTCCAAGGCCAGTACCCGGCCTTGGCCCGGGGCCGCTCGCGCCAGTTGGCGCGGGGTCGGGGAGTGGCGGGGATTTTCCAGCCGTTGCGCCGAAGGCCAGGAGGTTTGCAGCGAGCGAGCCCGTTCGGCCAGCGACCGTTCCCCGCGCGCCCGGCGGATCAGCAAGGCCGCCTGAGTCCGAGCGTCCGGGGCGATCAAATACAGGCCTTCCCCGGCGGGAGACGGGTCGGGAACGGGCAGAGCGTGATCCAGCCGGCCTCCCAGCAGGGCCGACAGCACTTCAGCGGCGTTGAATAGGGCTTCATCCAGCGTGTCGCCTTCCGTGAAAGTGTCGTCCAGATCGACGAAGCGCACCAAAAGCGCGCCGTTCTCTTGGGTTTCCAGCACGGCGGGATAACGCGCTTCCAGGCGTTTGGACACGCCGCCGCCCGCCGCGCCCTACGCCGCCGCCGGTTCGGTCGGTTCCGATTCCGGTTCCGACACCCGCTGGAACTGGCTGATTTCGACGGCGCCTTGCGGGAAGCGGGCCACGAGGCGCAGCTCGCCGCCCATCGCCTCGACGAAGCGGCGCAGGGTGCTGACGTACAGGTCGGTCTGGCTTTCCATCTTGGAGACGGCGACCGGGTTGATGCCGAGCGAAGCCGCGACCTGTTGTTGGGTGAGATCGAGCGCCCGCCGCAGCTCTTGCAGCGGCATTTCGGCCAGGAGTTGCCGGTAGAGGGCGTCGAAACGCGCCCGCGACTCCGGCGACATCTGGGCCACCCGCTCCGAAAATTTCTTAGCCATCGAGTAGACCCTCCTTTTTCAGCGTCTCCAAATGCTCGTCATACCGCTGATCGGCCAGCGGGACGAAGGTGTCGCACCAATGATCGTCGCCGGCTTTCTTGCCACCCACGAGCAGCAGCGCCGTGCGTCGGGGGTCGAAAGCGTACAACAGGTTCCCCCTGGCGCCGCACGCCCAATGCTCGTCGCTTTATCGGGTCCTGCGATCCTGCGTTTCGCCTCCCGCGCGGACGGATAAAAGCCAGCCCTTAATTTTTCACCATGAAGCCCATCTCTTCCCAATAAGCCGTGAGATCGACGCGTTTTGCGGCGCGCGCACCGCCTTTGGCCGCGCCTCGCGACCCGCCCTTGCAGGACAGATTCCAGGG
>JAWOHQ010000398.1:0-2660 GCA_046485105.1 Candidatus Competibacteraceae bacterium
CGTACCAGCGCGCTGCGAGGCCGGATTGCCGGGGCGCGGATCGGGAACCATTGAGGGGTAAAGCGTCCTTTCGGCTACAAACGCCGACGCGGCGTCCCGCTGCGTAACATCACCCTGGTAAAGTGATGCGGAACTGCATAATCACTGGCTGGGCCGCAAAGCGGTCACTGAGGCAGCATGAGCAGATATGACGACGCCGTGAGCGCAATGCGAGTCAGACTTCCGGCCCAGCCGGAGCTACGCGACTATGTTCGCTTCGGAACGCTTGCCTCCAATTCCCACAATACCCAGCCCTGGAAGTTTCGGCTGGGTGCGGACACCATCGATATTCTTCCGGATTTCTCCCGGCGAACACCGATTGTCGATCCCGACGATCATCACCTGTACGTCACTCTTGGCTGTGCTGCCCAGAATGTTGTCATCGCCGCGAATGCGAGCGCCCGGCCAGCGGAGTTATCCGCAACAACAGACGGTTGTGAAGGGACTGTGATACGAGTGTTCCTGGGTAAAGGCCTGGATATAGGTCATAGCACCGATGCGGACCTCTGCAACGCGATCCCCGTCCGGCAGTCGACCAAGTCTGAGTATGACGGCCAAGCTCTGTCAGGATCTGAGCTACGCCAACTCGAAGAAGCTGCGGCACTGCCGGGCGTGGATGTCCTGTTCATCACGGAACGTCCAAGGATGGAGCAAGCGTTCGAGTTCATACAAGAGGGCAATAGCGCACAAATGGACAGCCCCACCTTCGTCCGCGAGTTGAAGGAGTGGATCCGCTACAACCCGACCGCGGCGCTGAAGTCCGGCGACGGGCTTCTTGGAAAGTGTTCAGGAAGTCCGAGCGCGCCGAACTGGCTCGGCCCAATGATTTTCGATCTCGCATTCAAGAAGGCCGCGGAGAACAAGAAGTACGCGAGACAACTTCGGTCCTCTGCCGGTTTTGTGGTATTCGTCGCCGAAAAGGAGGACCCAGGCGGCTGGATACAGGTCGGCCAGAGTTTTGAGCGGTTTGCTCTGCAGGCGACCGTTCTCGGTATCCGGCATGCCCATCTGAACATGCCGATCGAGGTGCCCGAGGTGCGACCCGCCTTTGCCGACTGGCTAGGTATTCCGGGACGTCGTCCCGATCTTGTCATCCGTTTTGGCAAGGCGCAGCCCATGCCCATGTCGATCCGCCGGCCTTTGGAGGCCGTGATAGTCCCTTGAGGAAATGCTCCAGCAGCAAAGGCCTACGAATCCCGGGAAAGCTATGAACCAGATACGGCTGCGGCCCAATCGGGTCGCCGGAGGCTTTTCTCCCCCGGCTCCCACAGCACCCCGCATGCGGGTCCGCCCGGGGCGTTTCCTTCGGATGGGAAAGGGGCGCCGTAGGATGACGACCTCCAACGCTGGCTACGGGACCAGCCGCCAAAGACCGTTTCACCAGATCGGGTTGCGGTACGGCCGTTGAGGCGCGCCCGTCTCTCTCCTTGCCGAAGGTTCGGGTCCGCCACGGACGCTGAAGGATCGGTTTTTTAGGCCGGTTCGGCATCCCGACGGGGTTGGGCCACTCCCAATCTTAACCGCCGTTTGGCGGTTTTTTTGCCGGTCGGTTGGACCCGCAGGGGCGGGCGCAGGCGGGTCTGGAAGCGGGCGGGCTTTCAGGATGCGCCGCCGATTCACGCCCGCCCCGTTAATTGCGCGCGAACGCGAACTAGCGCGGCAATGGGGCGATAGCTGTTGGCCCTGGTTGTGAAGCTACAGCAGGTCAGCCCGCACGCGGGGTCAGTTGAACAATTGTATTTGCGGTGGTGGGACGTTTTGATGCACAATTTGATGCACAACAAGCCAAGTGACCAGAAGGGTTTATTGATTGAGCTGTCGTAGTGCGTTTTGCGCATCGACCATGCGCGGCGGCTTGGCGGAACCAGCGCGCGGCCTCGGCATAATCCTGCGCCACGCCCCGGTCCTCGGCATACATCCAGCCCAGGTTGAATTGCGCCTTGGAAAAGCCCTGTTCGGCGGCTTGGCGATACCAGCGCACCGCCTCGGCGTGGTCTTGCGCCACGCCCCGACCTTGGAGATACATCCAGCCCAAGTTAGCTTGCGCCTCGGCATCGCCCTGTTCGGCGGCTCGCCGATACCAGCGCACCGCCTCGGCGTCGTCTTGCGCCACGCCCCGGCGCGCGGGTTCCGTCGGCGGCGGCGGGGCCGTTCCCGCTAAAATCCCATGCAGCGCCCGCTCGAACTGATCCATGGTCGGCGGGCGCTGGTGCGGGTCCATCGCCAGGCCGTGCAGTAGGGCGGCATCCAGCGGCGGCGGCAGCTCCGGAACCAGTTGCTGGGGCGGGATCAGGGCGTCGTGCTGGACGCGCTCCGGGGCCGGGAGCGGGGTTTGGCCGGTGATCAGCAGATAGAGCGTCGCGGCCGCGCCGTAAATGTCCGTCCACGGCCCTTGCCCCCCGCGCCGGGTGTACTGCTCGAACGGCGCGAAGCCCTCGGTCAGCACCACCGACAGGCTGCGGCTGCGCTCGCCCATCGCCTGCCGCGCCGAACCGAAGTCCAGCAGGATCGGCCGGCCCTGGGCCGTCAGGTAGATGTTGTGCGGCTTGACATCCCGGTGCAGGAAGCCCCGCTGATGCACGTCCCGCAACCCGTCCAGCACCGGCAGCAGCAGGGCCAGC
>JAWOHQ010000409.1:0-2638 GCA_046485105.1 Candidatus Competibacteraceae bacterium
CAGCAGTACGATCAGCGCGGTGACCAGCCCACCGCCCGCTTCCGGCAACAGCCGAATCCAGGCCGCCGTTCGCGCCCGCGCCACCATCGTCGTCCGTAACTGTTCGCTTTGCCGCCGCACCCGTTCGCGTTCGCGTCGGGTTTGGCCGCAACCCTGGATGGTCGCCACCGCTCCCAACCGATCGCCGATCATGCTGGCCAGCCGTCCTTGCTCCCGGCGCGCCTGACGCACCCGAACCAGCAATCGTGGCCCGAGCAAAGCCATGACGACCCCGAGTGCGGTCAAGATCGCGCCGACCGCCAGCGCCAGCCGCGGGCTGATCGCCGCCAGCACCGCCAGCGCGCCTGGAACGGCGATGATGCCGACCAGCAAGCGCGCCAGTCCCTGGCTGGCCCAGAGCCGCAGGGCGCTGAGATTGCCGCTGAAGCGCAGCATCAACAGACCGCGCGACCGCTGGCGGAGCACGGGCAGCGGCAGCGTCGCCAGATGGGCGAACAGCCGCAGGCGCACGCTGGTGGTGTAACGCTGGCCCAGTTCCTCGGCGTCGCGGCGCTCCCAAACCCGCAGCGCCAACAGCAGCAGCGTCAAGCCGAGCAAACCGGCGATGCTGAAGTACAACCCGGACGAAGGTTGGTCCGCGCCGGCGAACAGGGCGTCGAAACTTTGCCGAACCAGCAAGATCGTGGCAGCAGCGGCGGCGGCTTGGCCCACGCCCGAACCCACCAGGCGCAGGACCAGCCGGCCGCGGCCCTCACCCAGAACACCGAGTGAGTCGCTCATGCCGCCGCCATCCAGGCTGGCGTCGCGAACGGCGCCGCCGCGATTCGGGCGTCCCGTAGATCGGCCAGGGTATATACCGACAATCCCGTGGTGGCGGCGGCTTCCCGAGCAGCCAACGGCGACTGGGTCAGCAAGCCAGTAATACCCAGCACCGGCAGCCGGCGCTCGCACAACCAGGCTACCCCGGCGGCGGCGCCCAGCGAATCCTGGGCCGCCATCATTACCCCGCTCACGCTGGCGCGAAAGCGTTCCGATTCCAGCAATTGGGCGGTTTCCCGCTGATACAGGCCATCGGCCACCTCGATCACGATGACGCTGACGTCTTGCGCCTGCAAATGGCCGACCAGCGTTGAAAAAATGGTTTCCAGCTCTGGTAGATCCAACCGATAAGTGGACGCATGGCCGGCGTCGGTGAAATCCAGGACCGCCGCCGCGCCGGCGTCGGCCATGAGCGACACATCGCCCGGCGCACCGGTGCCGGTGACCTTGGCCGCGCCCACCCGGTGGCCGGCCCGCTGCAAGCCATGAATCAGATGGGCGGCGGCGGTGGTCTTGCCGGAATTCATACAAGTACCCACCACCGCCACGACCGGAACCGCGACGCGCTCCACCATCGCCGGCAAGGCAAAATCACGCAGATTCAACACTTGACCGCTGCTATCGCCGACCAATCCCAACGGTTGCAGGCTGGTCGGCGGCAACATGGCTTCATGCTGCGACAGAATTTGCGCCGCCAGCCCACCGGCGGCGGCCAGATGGCAGGCATCCAGGTTCGGCGGCACTTCGGCCTCGAACTGATCGGGCGCGTAGCGATTGCCGAACGCCACGATGACGGTGTCGTTCTCAAACAGATTGGCGGGACGGCCCGTGTTGAGCTGTACGCGTTTGTGCTGGCCGATGGCTTGGACGCGAGCCAAGACGAGATCGCCCGCTCGCGGCTGACGATCGCCCGTCAGTAGAGTTCGCATCGCGTCGGCATTGACGCGTCGCGTGGTAAACGCACGCTTGGCGGTGGTCAACATCGTCTGCGACAGGATTTGAATGTTCATGGCGGTATCTCCTGAGTGATTGGCAAAGGTGCTCATGGCGAAACGTCCTGAAGGGTTGGAAAGGTAGGGGTCAGCAGGGATTGGCGACGGCCAGACCCACGCGGGTACGGGCGCGGATACGGCTTTTCGCGGGAAACCGGAGCGGAGAACGAGGGGATGTAACGCGAAGGCCAGCCGGATTCGCGCCGCGTCGGGTCTGGCGGGGAACCAGCAGTGCCCCGACCCGCACCATGCGCATGATTTCCTCGGTGGCCTTGACCAGCAGGCGGCCGGCCTTGGCGATGGCCTCGGGCACATCCAGCACGCTCAGGCTTTCTTTGAATCCGGGAGGGGCGATCAGGATATTCAGGGACATGGGGGTTCTCCAACAGCAGGTTAAGGGCCTGGGAAGCGAGCCCCAGCCGTCTTACCGCTGGGGCTTTTCGCATCCTCTTGCCGATAACAACGAAGCCGTCGGAGATTTATTCCCGAGTTTTTCGCTCTTGTTTCAAACTTGGTCTATCGTTTGCCCAAGCGCCTTGCTTGACTTTCAGATCCCGTCCGACCGAGCGGCCTGGCTGGCCGCTCGGTCGGACGAGATTTCCTGAGCCATGCCTTTTCCTGGCAATCCGCTCCTATGGACCGCTCCGGGTGTCGCCACGGTCAGCTCCAACCCAGCGCCGGCATGATCCACATAGTGATGATCCTCGCGCTCGTGGGGATGGATTCGCTCCGGCGGCACCGCGCCGGCTTTGGTCGGATAACGACCGATGAACGGACGTTATTCCGCCGTGGGTGGATTTTTGCGGGATTGCTTTTCATGCTCGCGC
>JAWOHQ010000456.1:0-10140 GCA_046485105.1 Candidatus Competibacteraceae bacterium
ACGGCTCTGAGCGTTCCCCAATTTGCCGGTGCTGCGCTGCCGTTGTGGTGGGGTCGCATCGGCTGCCAGCCGGGGCGGCGTAGCCATGACCCGATAAGGATAGAAGAAGGAATTAAAAAAACTACAATGCTCCGCTCGGAAATCCATCGGCTATGATGTACGCTCCGAGCGCGCTTCGGCCGCCTTGACGATGCAGCCCCCGTGGCCAGCCAACCTGTCGCTAATCACCGCCATGACCATCACCCAGATTCTCGCCCAGGAACTTGCCGCCCAGGAACGGCAAGTGGAAGCCGCCGTCGCCCTGCTGGATAGCGGGGCCACCGTGCCGTTCATCGCCCGCTACCGCAAGGAGGCTACCGGAGGATTGGACGACACTCAGTTGCGTCTGCTGGAAATGCGGCTCGGTTATCTGCGCGAACTGGAGGAACGGCGCGGCGTCGTCCTCGCCAGCATCCGCGAACAGAACCAACTGAGCGCCGACCTGGAAGCCGCCATCCTCGCCGCCGACACCAAAACCCGGCTCGAGGATCTCTATCTGCCCTATAAACCCAAGCGCCGCGCCAAGGCGCAGATCGCCCGCGAGGCTGGACTGGCGCCGCTGGCCCACGGGTTATTGGACGATCCGGAACAAACCCCTGAAGCGTTCGCCGTCGGATTCATCAATGCCGAGCGCGGCGTTCCTGACGTGAAAGCAGCGTTGGACGGCGCGCGGCAAATCCTGATGGAGCAGTTCGCCGAGAACGCCGAACTGTTGGCCGAACTGCGGGAGTTCCTGTGGGACCATGCCGTGTTGCATGCGCAACTTGTCGAAAACAAGGCCGAGGCGGGCGCTAAATTCAGCGATTACTTCGATTACCGGGAAGCGCTCCGCCAGATTCCCTCCCATCGCGCCCTGGCTCTGTTTCGGGGCCGCAACGAGGGCGTGCTGCAACTGAATCTGGAAATCGGCGATCCCGGCGATTCGGTCGCGTCGGGTTTCGATCCCGGCGAACGACGGGTCGCCGCGCGGTTTCAGATTCGCGACGCAGGTCGGCCCGCCGACGCCTGGTTGCGGGAAACCGCCCGCTGGGCCTGGAAGGTCAAACTGCTGCCGCATTTGGAGGCCGAACTCAAGCAACGCTTGCGTGAAATAGCCGAGGAGGAAGCGATTCAGGTATTCGCCCGCAACCTGCGCGACTTGCTGCTGGCCGCGCCCGCCGGCGCAAGGCCGACGCTGGGACTGGACCCAGGCCTGCGCACCGGGGTCAAGGTCGCGGTGGTGGACGCCACGGGCCGACTGGTGGAGACCGCGACGATCTATCCGCACGCGCCGCGCAATCAGTGGGACGACAGCCTGGGTATTCTGGCCGAACTCTGCCAGCGCCATGCCGTGGAGTTGGTCAGCATCGGCAACGGCACGGCCTCCCGTGAAACCGACCGGCTGGCGACCGAGTTGATGCGGCGCCATCCCGAACTGCGGCTGCAAAAGCTGATGGTCTCGGAAGCCGGCGCCTCGGTTTATTCCGCCTCGGAACTGGCGGCGCACGAGTTTCCCGAGGTGGATGTCTCGCTGCGTGGCGCGGTGTCCATCGCCCGGCGCTTGCAGGACCCTCTGGCGGAACTGGTCAAGATCGAACCCAAGGCCATCGGCGTCGGCCAGTATCAACACGATGTCGGCCAGACCCGGCTGGCGCGGATGTTGGACGCGGTGGTCGAGGACTGCGTGAACGCGGTTGGCGTGGATGTCAATACCGCCTCCGCGCCGCTGCTGGCGCGGGTCGCCGGGCTAAACGCGACCCTGGCGCGCAACATCGTCGAATTTCGCGACGCCAACGGGCCGTTTCGCCGACGCGAGCAGTTGCGCAAGATCGCCCGACTCGGCGACAAGACCTTCGAGCAGGCCGCTGGTTTTCTGCGCATCCCCAACGGGGACCATCCGCTGGACCGCTCCGCCGTCCATCCGGAAGCCTATCCGGTGGTCGAACGCATCCTGGTCGCCTGCGGGCGCGGTCTGCATGAGGTCCTGGGCAACGCGGCGTTTCTGAAAACGCTGGAACCGGCCCGTTTTACCGACGACCGTTTCGGCCTGCCGACGGTGCGAGACATCCTGGCGGAGTTGGAAAAGCCGGGCCGCGACCCCCGGCCGGAATTCAAGACCGCGGCGTTCAAGGATGGTGTGGAGAAACTGGGGGATTTACAGCCGGGGATGGTGTTGGAAGGCGTGGTGACCAACGTCGCCAATTTCGGGGCCTTCGTGGACATCGGCGTTCACCAGGACGGGTTGGTCCATATTTCGGCGCTGGCGGATCGCTTCGTCAAAAATCCCGGCGACGTGGTGAAAGTCGGGCAGGTGGTGAAGGTCAGGGTGCTGGAGGTGGACCTGAAGCGGAAGCGCATCGCGCTGACGATGCGTTCGAGCGCGCCGGCCGCCCCCGGCCCGGCCCGTCCGGCGCCAGACGCCCAGGACCCGACGACCGGCCAGGTTCGGCGCAAATCGCCCAAGGAGCGGTCGGCCCGCCCGGAGCCACAGATTCCGGCGGCTTCCCCGTCGGGCGCCTTGGCCGAGGCGTTCGCCCGGGCGCGGCGGGGGCGATAACCGCTCGGCGCGACTCTTCTCTACCCCCAGCGACCGGGGACGTTCCAATCGGACATTCAGTCCTCGTCGCGGTCGGCGAGTAGGTCGTCTTCGTCGCTGAGGTCTTCCTCTTCCTCCTCCTTGTCGTAGCCCAGATCGTCCGGCTCCATTTCATCGAAGGGGCCGGACCAATCCTCCGGAGCCTCGATCGGATCGATGGGCAGGTCGTACCAGATTTCCAGATCCAGTTCTTCGAGTTCGCCATCGAAATATTGGATTTCGACGGTCTGGGCGTCCTCGTCCAGCGCGACGACCTCGAAATCGTTGCCAGTTTCCTGGTTGCGGTACCAGTTGCCGATAATGGGATCCGCATCGCTCATGGCCAGTCTCCTCGAATGGGGTTGGGGCGGGTCGCCGGCGGGTTGACGCACCGGCTTATTATGATCGTTACCCTGAATTTTGGACAATGAACCTCACACAATTCAACCTCGCACTTGCGGAAATTCGCGATGATCGCACGCATGGCGCCAGCGAGTTAGCCCGGCGCTGTTTATCAATCCTGGCGGAAGCCGCATGCACTCAGCCGGCCGGGAGCGTCGCGCAGTTGCGAGAACAGTTGCTGGCCCTGAACGCCGAACTGGCGCGGACCCGGCCCAGCATGGCGCCCATCCAGAATCTGCTGCGCCGCTGGCGGGAAGAACAGACTCTCGATGCCGGGATGGAGTTGGCCGCCGCCCGGCGGATGGCTGCGGAACAGGCGGAGACCTTAATCGTCGCTTCGCGCCAGGCCGTCATCGATTGCGCCGCCCGGGCCGCCGACCTGCTGGGTCCCGGACAGACGGTGATGACCCACAGTCTCAGTTCGACGGTGGTGGAAGTTTGCCGGCGGCTCGGGTTTCAGGGATTGCGGATGATCGTCACCGAATCGCGGCCGTTGCTGGAGGGTTGCCGATTGGCGGAGCAACTCTCGACCTGGGGAGTACCGACCACCTTCATCACCGACGCGCAGATGGGGTTGTTCGTCGCGGAAGCCGACGCCGTGCTGGTCGGCGCCGACAGTGTGCTGGCCGATGGTGCGCTCGTCAACAAGGCGGGAACCTATCTATTGGCCCTGGCGGCACGCGACCAAGGCATCCCGTTTTACGTCTGTTGCGAGAGTTTTAAATGGTGTTCGGCCGGGCAGCCGCCGCCGGAACTGGAAGAAATGGCGCCCGCCGAACTGGATGCGCCGGATTGGCCGGGGGTGACGGTCAGGAATATCTACTTCGACCGAACCCCAGCGCGGCTGGTGAGCGCCTGGATCGACGAAACCCGTGTGCGCTGGCCGGAAGCCGGGCCATAAAAAACCCGGTCCCTCGGGGTGGGACCGGGTTCAGGCGTGAAACGTCGTTATTATTGTTGGTTCATGGACGCGGAGTTACTTGACCGCGCGGTTATCGACCAGATCGGTGACCACGTTCGGATCGGCCAGCGTCGAGGTATCGCCCAGTTGATCGACTTCGTTGGCGGCGATCTTGCGCAGGATGCGGCGCATGATCTTGCCGGAGCGGGTCTTGGGCAGGCCGGGCGCCCACTGGAGCGCGTCCGGCGAGGCGATGGGGCCGATTTCCTTGCGGACGTGGGCGATCAGTTCCTTCCGCAATGCCTCGGTCGGTTCGATGCCGACCTTTAGCGTGACGTAGGCGTAGATGCCCTGACCCTTGATGTCGTGCGGGAAGCCGACCACTGCGGCTTCGGCAACCGCCGGGTGCAGCACCAGGGCCGATTCGACTTCGGCGGTTCCCATGCGGTGGCCGGAGACGTTAATCACGTCGTCCACCCGACCGGTGATCCACCAGTAACCGTCCTCATCGCGCCGGGCGCCGTCGCCGGTGAAGTACAGACCCTTGTACATGGCGAAGTAGGTGTCGATGAACCGCTGGTGATCGCCGTACACGGTGCGCATGATCCCCGGCCACGGCCGGGTGATGACCAGGTTGCCGTCGGTGGCGCCTTCCAGGAACTGGCCCTCGGCATCCACCAGGGCGGGGCAGACGCCAAAGAACGGCCGCGTGGCGGAACCGGGCTTCAGCGCGGTGGCGCCGGGCAGCGGGGTGATCAGGATGCCGCCGGTTTCGGTCTGCCACCAGGTATCCACGATCGGGCAGCGCCCGTCGCCGACGTTGTGGTAGTACCACTCCCAGGCTTCGGGATTGATCGGTTCGCCCACCGAACCCAGCAGCCGCAGGCTCTTGCGGGAAGTCCGCTTGACCGGTTCCTCGCCCTCGCGCATCAGCGAGCGGATCGCGGTCGGCGCGGTGTAGAAGATATTGACCTGATGCTTGTCCACCACTTCCCAGAACCGGCTGACGTTCGGGTAGGTCGGGATGCCTTCGAACATCAGCGAGGTCGCGCCGTTGGCCAGCGGGCCGTAGACGATGTAGGAATGGCCGGTCACCCAGCCCACGTCGGCGGTACACCAGTAAATGTCGCCGTCGTGATAATCGAAGATGTACTTATGGGTGATCGCCGTGTGCAGCAGATAGCCGCCGGTGGTGTGCAGCACACCCTTGGGCTTGCCGGTGGAGCCGGAGGTGTAGAGGATGAACAGCGGGTCCTCGGCGTCCATGTGCTCTGGGGGGCAATCGGCGGAGGCTTGCGCCATCAGTTCGTGATACCACACATCGCGGCCCTCGACCCAGGCGACGTCACCGCCGGTGCGCTTGACCACCACGGTCTTCTGGACGCTCGGCGTACTCGTCAAGGCCTTATCGATGTTGGCCTTCATCGGCACCGTGCGTCCGCCGCGCAGACCTTCGTCGGAGGTGATGACCAGGTTGCAGGTCGCGTCGAGGATGCGGTCCTTCAGCGAATCCGGCGAGAAGCCGCCGAAGACGATGGAATGAATGGCGCCGATCCGGGTGCAGGCCAACATGGCGACCGCGGTCTCGGGAATCATCGGCATATAGATGCAGATGCGATCCCCTTTCTTGACGCCCAGGCCTTTCAGGACATTGGCGAACTTGCAGACGTCTTCATGCAGTTGCCGATAAGTGACCTTCTTGTCCTCGGCGGGATTGTCGCCTTCCCAGATGATGGCGACCTGATCGCCGCGGGTTTCCAGGTGGCGATCCAGACAGTTGTAGCTGACGTTGAGCGTGGCGCCCTCGAACCAGCGGATGTGGCCCTTGGTGAAATCCCAGTCCAGAACCTTGTTCCAGGGCTTGAACCAAGTGATGAATTGATTGGCATGCTCCGCCCAGAACCCCTCCGGATCATCGATCGAGCGCTGGTACATGGCTTGGTATTGCTCGTCGTTGATCCAGGCGTGAGCGGCTACTTCGGCGGGCACGGGATACAGTTTGGCGTCAGACATTATGATGTTGCTCCTTATGGTGGTGATCGGCATGACGGGTTCGGCGCAAGCGTCGGCGAGGATGCCCTGGGCGCCTGATTCGGAAATTTCATTATTTCTAGTTCATGGTCTGGGTATTGTCTATACAGCGTTGCTCGATTGCATCGGTGCGAGCGAGATGGGCTCATGAACCAGCGGGTGTTCCCAGCCCCGCGCCAGAACCGTGGGCACCTGTTCCAGCCGCCAATGCGCCAGCGCCCAATTGACAATGAGCGCGGGCGTTTCCCGTTCCAGTCCCAGCGGCGGTTGTTGCCCCAGAAAGCGCAGCGCGGCGACCAGGGTCGGACCTGGATGGCGATCATCGAGTGGCGGGGCGTGGGTCTGCTTGCTCAATTTTTCGCCGCGTTCATCCAGCGCCACCGGCAGATGGGCGTAATCGGGCGTGGACAGCCCCAACAGGCGTTGCAGATAAATCTGGCGGGGGGTGGAATCGAGCAGATCGCTGCCGCGCACCACTTGGGTGATGCCTTGGTCGGCGTCGTCCACGACCACGGCGAGTTGATAGGCGAACAGACCATCGGCGCGACGGAGAACGAAATCGCCGACCTCGCTGGCCAGACCCTGACGATACCGGCCCTGCAGGGTGTCCCTAAACTCCACGGGCGTCTCGGTGACGCGGAGCCGCATGGCCCGAGGTCGGTCTGGTCGGCGGACGCCGTCGCGACAGGTTCCTGGATAGATCGGGCCGCCGTCGCGGGCGCGGGGTTGGTGGGCCAGCTCCCGCCGCGTGCAGGTGCAGGGATAGGCCAATCCCGCGACTTCCAAGGACTCCAGCGCCGCCTGGTAGCGTTCCGTTCGCTGGCTCTGGTACAACACCGGGCCATCCCAGAACAGCGCGCAGCGTTCCAAAGCGCGCAGGATGGCGTCGGCCGCGCCCGGAACCGTGCGCGGAGTATCCACATCCTCAATGCGGATCAGCCACTGGCCGCCCTGCTGGCGCGCCGCCAGATAGCTACCCAGGGCGGCCACCAGCGAGCCCGCGTGCAAAGGTCCGGTCGGCGAGGGCGCGAAACGACCATGCGCCGCGCCGCGCTCCATCAGGGGTGGAGCCTTCCGGGGAAGCCTCTGGTGGAGCGAACGCATTCAGGATAGCAACGAACCGTTCCCCTGCTTTTCGCGAATTTCCTCCAGCATCTTGCAGTCGATACACAGGGTGGCGGTCGGGCGAGCCTGCATGCGCGGCAGGCCGATCTCGATGCCGCAGGCTTCGCAAAAGCCATAATCGCCGCTTTCGATCTGAGCCAAGGACTCGTTGATCTTCTTCAGCAGCTTGCGTTCTCGGTCGCGAGTGCGTAGCTCCAGGCTGAATTCTTCCTCCTGGGTGGCGCGGTCGTTGGGGTCGGGGAAGGTGGTGGCTTCGTCCTGCATGTGGTTGACCGTGCGGTCCACCTCTTCCAGCAGGCTTTGTTTCCATTCCAGCAGGATGTTGCGGAAGTAAGCCCGTTGCTCCGCGCTCATGTAGTCCTCGCCCTCGGCGGGCTGATAGGACGACATGGGCTTTCCCTGCGCGAGCGGATTGGTGGCGACCATCGCGATTCCCTCCTGAATGCACAATAAAAATGCACGACACTAGGGCGGCGGAACGGCTGTCGGTCCGTCCGTCGCGACGCTGACACCGATCATCGCGGGTGTCATCGGACGAAATGTACCGCAGGCTTTTTCTTATGGCAAAAATTAAGGTTAAATTCCGTCGAGTTGGCAAAACTGGGCCAAAGCGCGCCCGGCAGGTTTTTCTCAAGCGCGCGTCAACGGCACGTCGTGAATGCGGTTTGGTCCACGCTCTTACCCTCGCTATAATTGTTTTTTAAATGACCATCCATTAAACCGGGTTCCCCATCCATCTTTCAGGATCCCCTTTCACCCGCCGTGATACCAGGCGCGGATTGCAGCAAACATCCATACTATCGGGAGTCGATCACCCTCAATGAGCACACTCATCGAGCAGTTTCGCCAGAGTTCCCCCCTGTTTGGCGGCAACGCGGCGTTCATCGAGGAACTCTATGAGAGTTTCCTGAGCGACCCGGAATCGGTCAGCGACAACTGGCGGCGGTATTTCCGCGACCTGCAAGCGCAGACCCGGGGCGCCCGGGATGTAGCGCACGGCCCGATCCGCGATTCCTTCGCCCAACTGGCGCTACAGCCGTCCACCATGGCCGGCCGGGTCCAGGCATTCAGCCCCCAGGCGGCCGAGAAACAGGCGGCGGTGTTGCGGATCATCAACGCCTACCGCACTCGGGGCCACAAGGCCGCCAATCTCGACCCCCTCCAGTTGCGCGACCGGCCGCCGGTGCCGGAACTGGACCCGGGCTATCACGGCCTGAGCGAAGCCGACATGGATACGCCGTTTAACACCGGCTCGCTGGTAGCGCCCTCGCAGTGGACCCTGCGCGAAATTCTGGCGCTGATCCGCGACGTGTACGTCGGCCCCATCGGCTCCGAGTACATGCACATCAACGAAACCGCCGAGAAGCGTTGGATTCAGAAACGGCTGGAAGGCCAGCGCGCCCGACTCGACCTCAGTCCCGAGGAGCGTCGGGAGTTGTTACAGAGGCTGGTGGCCGCCGAGGGCCTGGAGCGCTATCTGCACACCCGCTACGTCGGCCAGAAGCGCTTCTCGCTGGAAGGCGGCGACAGTCTGATCCCGATGATGGATGAAATCATCCAACTGGCCGGCGCCGATGGGGTGAAGGAAATCGTCATCGGCATGGCCCACCGCGGGCGGCTCAACGTGCTAGTCAACATCATCGGTAAGGCCCCCAGCGAGCTGTTCGAGGAGTTCGAGGGCAAGCGTCGCCTGGCCGAGAGCAGCGCCGGCGACGTGAAATACCACATGGGCTTTTCTTCGGACGTCGAAACTCCCGGCGGCACGGTGCATCTGGCGCTGGCTTTCAATCCCTCGCACCTGGAAATCGTCAATCCGGTGGTCGAGGGTTCGGTGCGCGCCCGGATGGAGCGCCGCCGGCCGCCCGGCGCGGAATTCCCCCCTTACAACCAGGTGATGCCGCTGCTGATCCACGGCGACGCCGCCTTCGCGGGGCAGGGCGTGAACATGGAAACCTTTCAGTTCTCGCAGGTGCGCGGCTACCGCACCGGCGGCACCGTGCATATCATCATCAACAACCAGATCGGCTTCACCACCAGCAACCCGCTGGATACCCGTTCGGCGTTGTACTGCACCGACGTGGCCAAAATGGTGCAGGCGCCGATTTTCCACGTGAACGGCGACGACCCAGAGGCGGTTCTGTTCGTAACCCGACTGGCGACCGAATATCGGATGACCTTCAACAAGGACGTGGTGATCGACATGGTCTGCTACCGGCGCCTGGGTCACAACGAAGCCGACGAGCCCGCCGCCACCCAGCCGATGATGTACCGGAAGATTCGGGCGCGGAAAACGACCGCCACCCTGTACGCCGAGCGGCTGATCGCCGAAGGCGTGATCGCCGAGGCGGATTTCCAGGAGATGCAGGGGCGCTACCGCGACAATCTCGACGCCGGCCGACAGGTTTCCCGGCCAACCGTGCCGCACGTCAAGGGGCCGTATTCGATCGACTGGTCTCCCTTCAAAACCGAGGACTGGAACGTTCCGGTACCCACCGCCGTGCCGCTGGAGACCCTCCGCGATCTGTCCGAGCGCCTGCTGCGGGTGCCGGAAGGGTTCGAGATGCATCCGCGGGTGGCCAAGATCATGGATGACCGCCGCAAGATGGCCGCCGGCGCGCTGCCGCTGGACTGGGGCTTCGCTGAGAACCTAGCCTACGCGAGCCTGCTCGAGGAAGGTTATCTGGTGCGCATTTCCGGCCAGGACTGCGGGCGCGGCACCTTCTTCCATCGCCACTCGGTGTTGCACAACCAGAAGGATGGCAGTAGCTATACACCGCTGATGTATCTGCATCCGGATCAGCCGACCTTTCTGGTCATCGACTCGATCCTCTCCGAGGAGGCGGTGCTGGGCTTTGAGTACGGCTACAGCACCGCCGAGCCCAACAGTTTGGTGATCTGGGAAGGGCAGTTCGGCGACTTCGCCAACGGCGCGCAGGTGGTAATCGACCAGTTCATTACCTCCGGTCAGACCAAATGGGGCCGTTTGTGCGGGCTGGTGATGTTGCTGCCGCACGGCTACGAGGGCCAGGGTCCCGAGCACTCCTCGGCCCGGCTGGAGCGTTTTCTGCAACTGTGCGCCGAGCAGAAC
>JAWOHQ010000490.1:0-7131 GCA_046485105.1 Candidatus Competibacteraceae bacterium
TCGGTGTTGCCGGCGATGTCGCCGACCAGGAAATCGAGTTGGGCCATGACGACCCGGAGAGCAGCGGAGTCAGCGCGCATGATCCTGCCTTGCCATATCTTCCAAAAAACGAAAGGCTGGGCTGCCAGGCAACCCAACCTTTCCAGGGACAGACCAACTTCGACGACTGGACGACTAGCTGAAGAACCCCTTCATCGCCGCGCCGATATCGGCCGGCGAGCGAACGATCTTGGCGCCCGCCGCGTCCAGGGCCGCGAACTTGTCGGCCGCCGTGCCCTTGCCGCCCATGATGATGGCGCCGGCGTGGCCCATGCGCTTGCCGGGCGGCGCGGTGACGCCGGCGATGTAGGCCACCACCGGCTTCTTGATGTTCGCCTTGATGTACTCGGCGGCTTCTTCCTCGGCGCTGCCGCCGATCTCACCGACCATGACGATGCCCTCGGTTTGCGGATCGTCCTTGAACAGGGTCAGCACGTCCACGAAGCTCACGCCGTGGATCGGATCGCCGCCGATGCCGATGCAGGTGCTCTGGCCCAAACCGGTCTGGGTGGTCTGCCAGACCGCTTCATAGGTCAGGGTCCCGGACCGGGAGACGATGCCGATTTTGCCCGGCAGGTGAATATGGCCGGGCATGATGCCCATCTTGCAACCGCCGGGGGTGATGATGCCCGGACAGTTGGGGCCGATCAGATAAACGTTCGGATAGTTATATTGCAACACCGCCTTCACCTTGAGCATGTCCATGACCGGAATGCCCTCGGTGATGCAGGCGATCACCTTGATGCCGGCGTCGGCCGCTTCCAGCACCGCGTCGCCGGCGAAAGCCGCCGGGACGTAGATCATGCTGGCGTCGGCACCGGTGGCGGCGACCGCTTCTCGCACGGTGTTGAACACCGGCCGGCCGAGGTGCGTGGTGCCGCCCTTGCCGGGGCTGATGCCGCCGACCAGGTTGGTGCCGTAGGCGATCGCCTGTTCGGCGTGGAAGGTGCCCTGCGAGCCGGTGAAACCCTGGCAGATCACCTTGGTATTCTTGTCGATCAAAATACTCATGCTCTGTTCCTTGGTAATGAGGGAGGCCTGGGGTCGCGGCGCTTACTTCGCGGCCGCGGCCACGACTTGTTGCGCGGCATCGGTCAGGTCGTCGGCGGCGATGATGTTCATGCCGGACTTGGCCAGCATCTCGCGCCCGGCTTCCACGTTGGTGCCCTGCAACCGCACCACCACCGGCAGGGTCAACCCCACCTCCTTGACCGCGGTGATAATGCCCTCGGCGATGGTGTCGCAACGGACGATGCCGCCGAAGATGTTGACCAGAATCGCCTTGACTTTGGAAGAGGACAGAATCAGCTTGAAGGCCCGCGCCACCCGGTCGGCGGTCGCGCCGCCGCCCACGTCCAGGAAGTTGGCCGGCTCGCCGCCGTGCAGCTTGATGACGTCCATGGTGGCCATCGCCAGGCCAGCGCCGTTGACCATGCAGCCGATGTTGCCATCCAGAGCCACGTAGTTGAGGCCGATCTCGTGAGCGATGTGCTCGCGCTCGTCTTCCTGGGTAGGATCGCGCATCTCGGCGGTGTCCTTGTGCCGGTACAGGGCGTTGTCGTCCAGGCTGACCTTGGCGTCCAGCGCCAATACCTGGCCCTCGGGGGTCACGATCAACGGATTGATCTCGACCATACTGCAATCCTTATGCACGAACAGGCTGTAAATCCCGCTCACCACCTTGACCAACTGGTCGACTTCGTTCTTGCTCATGCCCATCTTGAAGCCGAGGTTGCGAACCTGATAGGGCTGGAGGCCGGCGGTTGGATCGACGGTCAGGGTCAAAATCTTTTCCGGGGTCTTGGCGGCGACTTCCTCGATATCCACGCCGCCTTCGGAGGAGCCGATCAGGATGATGCGTTTCTTGCTGCGATCCACCAGACAGCTCAGATAGTACTCCTTGTCGATGTCCACCCCATCCCGGATCAACAGGGCGTGAATCGGGACGCCTTCAGCGCCCGTCTGCTTGGTCACCAGCATGGAGCCGAGCAGACGACCGGCGACTTCTTCCACCTCCTGAATCGTGCGAACGAACTTGACGCCGCCCGCCTTGCCACGCCCGCCGGCGTGAACTTGGGCCGCGACCACCCACGGCCCGCCGGGCCTGACCTCCTTGGCGACCTCGACCGCCTGCTGCTGGGAAGTAGCCTTAATGCCCTTCGGCGTCGGCACACCGAATTGCTGGAACAATTCTTTGGCTTGATATTCGTGCAGGTTCATGCGAATTACATCCCCCATGTTGTTGGAATGTTTATTCTATCCCGAATCACCCCCATCTTCACCCGTCCGGGCGAAATAGGCGACCACCGGTCCGTCCGGGCGCCGGTTCGCTTAAAATTATACGGTAAAATCACTGAATCCTGAGAATTCATTACCGCGCACCGCCTCATCATGATCGTCCTCAACCCACTCGCCGGCCTGCCCGCCGACCATTTTCCGGACCGTCGTCATCTGTGGCGAGTGTTCCGGGCGACGCATTTCTTCCGGCTGAGCCTCGCGCTGCTGCTGCTGGCCGCCTTCGCCCTGGACGACCAGAGCCGGCTGTTCGGCAAACAACATCCCACGTTATTCCTGGGCGCGGCGCTGGTCTATCTGGCGCTGGCGCTGGTCGCCATCGCCGGCAGTTACTGGCGGCGCCCCATTTTAGCCGTGCAGGCGCACCTGCAAATGCTGGTGGATCTGGTGGCTTTGACCGTCATGATCCACGCCTCGGGAGGGCTGGCCAGTAGCCTGAACAGCCTGTTGATTACCGCCGTCGCGGCCAGCAGCATCCTGCTGCCGCTCAGTTCGGCGCTGCTGGCCGCCGCGCTCGGCTTCTTTTTGTTGATCGGCTCCTGGTTGGCGGGACGTTGGAGCGCCGTCCTGGCCGGTGGAACGGAAGACTGGCCCGATCTGCTGCTAACGCCATTGCGCACCGATACCGATGATCTGGTCCGGCTGGGGGTGCTCGGCGCCACCCTGTTCATCGCCGCGGGCCTGACCCATGCGCTGGCCGAGCGGGCGCGGCGCGGCGAGGCGCTGGCTCGACAACGCACCCTGGAACTGCTGGAAGTCGCCGAATTGAACCAGGGCATCGTCCGCCACTTACAGAACGGGGTGGTGGTGGTGGATGCCACCGGGCAAGTCCAGTTGTTGAACGACACCGCGCGGGAACTGCTCGACGGTCCGGAATTAGCCCCGGGCCAGCCGCTCGACGCACTCTCGCCGCCGCTGGACCAGCGCTGGCGGCGGTGGCGGACCAACGGCGGTTCGGAACTGGCGGCTTTCCGCCCGGCCGCACATCGTCCAGAACTGATCCCGCGCTTCACCCGACTGAGTGGTCGCCAGGCGGCCAGCGTCCTGATTCTGCTGGAAGACTCCACGCAGGCCGCCGAGCGCCTGCAACAGATCAAGCTGGCGGCGTTGGGGCGGCTGACCGCTGGCATCGCCCACGAAATCCGCAACCCGCTGGCGGCGATCAGCCATGCCGCCCAATTGCTGGAAGAATCAGTCAGCGCCAACGTCACCGACCGGCGGCTGGCCCGTATCGTCCACGACAACGTCCAGCGCGCCAACCGGATTATCGGCGACGTTCTCGACCTGGCCCGACGCGACCGGGTCAAACCCGAACCGGTGGCGCTGGGACCTTGGCTGGACACTTTTACCCAGGAATTCACGCTCGACCGTTCCAGTGGACCACCGCCTGAGTGGCATTCGGATGGGGCGCCCACCGATTTGACGGTCAGTTTCGACCCCCATCAGTTACGGCAGGTGTTGTGGAACCTGTGCGCTAACGCCTGCCAGCACGGGGCCCGCCCTGGCCAACCGCCCCGGATCGCGCTGCGCGCCGGACTGGAGAGCGGGCGTGGGCGACCCTTTTTGGAAGTGTGCGACGCCGGTCCCGGCGTGGCGGCCGAGCATGTCGAGCACTTGTTCGAGCCATTCTTCACTACGCGCGCCAAGGGCACTGGCCTGGGCCTGTACCTGGCCCGGGAATTGTGCGAAGCCAACCGCGCCCAGCTACAATACCTGACAATCACCGGGGGCGGCAGTTGTTTTCGAATCACTTTCGCTCCCGCGAGCCTCGTACCGGAGATGGACTGATGGACGCCTGCAATGCCTTGATTGTGGACGATGAAGCCGACATTCGCGAATTGATCGAAATGACGCTGCTACCGCTGGGCGTAACCTGCCTGCTGGCCGAGAATCTGGAGGAGGCGCGGGACCTGCTCAAGCGCCAGCCGTTCAATTTTTGCATCACCGACCTGCGGTTGCCGGACGGCAGCGGGCTGGAACTGGTGGCGCAGATTCAGAAACAGCACCCCAACCTGCCGGTGGCGGTGATCACCGCGCACGGCAACGTGGAAAACGCGGTGGAAGCGCTGAAGCTGGGGGCTTTTGACTTTGTTTCCAAGCCGTTCGATCTGGCGGTGTTGCGCAACATGGTGACGACCGCGCTGCGCTTGAACCGCGGCGGCGGTGAAGGCCGCCCCGGCGGCGACTCTCGCCCCACCCTGCTCGGCCAGTCGGCGGCGATCGCCGAAGTGCGGGCCTTGATCGCCAAACTGGCGCGCAGCCAGGCGCCTATCCTGATCAGCGGCGAGTCTGGCACCGGCAAGGAACTGGCGGCGCGGTTGATGCACCTGTCCGGGCCACGAGCCGACCGGCCCTTCGTCCCGGTCAACTGCGGAGCGATTCCCGAGCATCTGATGGAGAGCGAATTTTTCGGCTACAAGAAGGGCAGTTTCACCGGCGCCACGCAGGACAAAAATGGGCTGTTTCAGGCGGCGCAGGGCGGCACCCTGTTTCTGGACGAGGTGGCGGACCTGCCGCTGCCCATGCAGGTCAAGCTGTTGCGGGCGATCCAGGAGCGGGCGATCCGGCCGGTTGGGGCGCCGGCCGAGGTCGCCATCGACGTGCGCATCCTCAGCGCCAGCCACAAGGATCTGGCAACGCTGGTGCGCGGCGGAGACTTCCGCCAGGATCTGTTCTATCGCTTGAACGTGATCGAGCTGCGCTTACCCAGCCTGCGCGAACATGCCGAGGATGTTCCGGAGCTGGCGGACGCCATCCTCGACCGGCTGAGCCGGCAAACCGGCCTGACCAAACCGAAGTTGACGCCGACGGCGCTGACCGCGCTGCGCGCCTATGCCTTTCCGGGCAATATCCGCGAGCTGGAAAACATCCTGGAGCGAGCCTTCACCCTGTGCGAGGACCAGGTCATCCAGGAACCGGATCTGCTGCTGTCGGCCCGGGAACCCACCTCGCTGCGACAGGCCCCGGCGCCGCGGATCCTGACGGACCTGGCGGATGATTTCCCCGACCTGCCGGAACCGCGACGCAGCGAGTTCGAACCGAGGACCGTGCCTATCCTGCAACCCTCGACCAGCAACCTGGAGGGCTATTTGGAGGAGATCGAAAAAGCGGCGATCCTGCGGGCGCTGGAGGAAACCCGGCATAACAAGACCGCCGCCGCCGAAAAACTCGGCATCACGTTCCGGGCGTTGCGCTACCGGTTGAAGAAGCTGGGGCTGGAATGAGGCGTTATCTCGATACCTGGCATCGCGCCCCCTACCCCGCCACCCCGAACACCCGCGCCCGCTCCAACACGCCCACCGCCCAGCGCCGGTGGGTCGCCGGTTCGCAGAAAGTGTCGTGCAGCGCGAATACCGCCGCCGCCGCCGGCGCCAGTACGGCCAGGGCCATCTCGTAGTCCGCGCGCGAGACCCGGTAGCGCGCCTCGATCATCGGAATTTGCAGCGGATGAATCGCGGTCTTGCCGATCAGGCCGTGTTGCAAATCGGCGTCCACCTCGCGCGCCAGCACGTCCGGCGTGTCGAGATATTCAAACACCGGCGCACTCAGCCGATAGCCGGCCGGATGGAAAATGCACACGAGATCGGCGATGACTCCCCGCAACGGCGTGTCATAGATCGTCGCGCCGCGCGCCCGGCGGATGCCCAGTAGATTCAGCAGATCATTGCCGCCGATGCGCAACCCCAACACCCGGGCGCGCAACCCGCTGTCTGTCAGTCGGTCGCGTAGGCTCTCCATCTGGCGGCGGTCGAAGACTTCCGCGGTTTCCAGAATCGGCAGCAGCGCGTGTCCCCAACCATCATCCCAAACCCGCAGCCAATCCCCCAGGGTATGCGGGCCGAACTTGGGCAACACGAAACCCTGAACTCGCTCGATGCCGTCCATCCGCAGTAACCGGCGCAGCACGAGAGGATTGCGCGGGCGGACGAACCGCAACAGCGGTCCTGGCTCCAGGGTCGGCAGCAGCGCCGCCAGATGCCCCAGGGCTTGTTCGATGTCCCGTTCGTGAACCGCGTCCTCGGTGCAGAAAATCATCGAACGCAAGGCGGGAAATTGCCGACCGCTGGCGATCTCCCCTAAATCCGCACGGCTGGCGGGAACATATAGCGAAGCGCCCAGCCGCAGCGCCGACAGCGCGGACCGGGATTCGTGGGATGGTTCTTCGTGGGTCGGTTCGGCGGGCAGAGCCGCGGCGCGAAATTCGACGGGAATGACGCTCATGATAAATCCTTGATCAGGGCGGTGGCTTGGATAGGCATGGCCGAATCGGTCTCGACCGGCACCCGTTTTTGTTCGGCCAACAAGCGCAGATGCGCGACGTCGGGATGTGCGGGATCGCGCAGCAGCAACCGGTCGGGCAGGCGTCGCAATAACACCCGGGTCGCCTCGGCCACGCCCGGCTTGACGAAATTGCGGTCAGTAATACGGTAACGGGCATGAATCCGTGCCAGAAACGCCGTCATCGCGTCCCGCCGTTCCCGCCGTTCTCCGGTGTCATGCCGCACCGACGCCGGGACGACCGCAGCGAAATGGCCGGCCACCTGGTCGAGAAACCAGGTCGAGCGGTCGTGCGGGGCGAACTCCGAGTAAAACACGCAGCCGTGAAAATCCGCCGGGCCGATGGCGGCGTTGAGAATCGAGCGGCTGGTCAGCCCGGACACCGTGGCGTTCAGAATCCCGCTGGGAATGGCGTAACCACCGGCGGTCGCCGCCACATCGGCCACCCCGCCGATGTCGGAAACCACGTAAAGGGTCTCGTCCAGGGGTTCCGACTCGCGGGCGCTCCACCGGGCCAGC
>JAWOHQ010000499.1:0-3227 GCA_046485105.1 Candidatus Competibacteraceae bacterium
TTCAATTCAGCCAGCGAAATTCAGCCATCAAACGTCGCGAAATCGTGCTCCGTGTGCAGGCTGCTGCGAATCCGGAACACGTGCGCCGGCATGCGATGGGGATTCAGTTCCACGTAGTTGCGCGGCCCGCTCCAGATGTAATGCGCCCCGGTCAGCAGATCGTGGACCTGGAACGGCTGTTGCGGGTCCACTCCGAGCGCCTCCAGATCCAATCCGGTCCAACCCGCCTGGGTGTAGTTGGGGTCCAGATTCACCACCATCAGCAGCACGTTGGCGTGATTGTCGGTCGCCTTGCTGTAGCAGACAATCTGCTCGTTATCCACCGGGTGGAAACAGAGGCTCCAGTCGGTTTGCAGGGCTGGGTTGCGCTGGCGGATGCGGTTGAGCAGGGCGATGAAGTCGCGCAGGCTGTTCGGCCCGTCAAGATCGCGGAAATCGCGGTAGCGCAACTGATACTTCTCGGAATCCAGATACTCCTCGCTGCCCGGCTTGACGGCGATGTGCTCCATCATCTCGAAGGCGGGGCCGTAGATGCCGTAGCTGGCGGTCAGGGTCGCCGCCAGCGTCAGCCGGGACATGAACATCGGCCGGCCGCCGTACTGAAGCGCCGCGGTCAGGATATCCGGGGTGTTGGGCCAGAAGTTGGGCCGGAAGTATTCGTGACCCTGAGTGCGGGTCAGCTCGGTCAGGTACTCGGTCAGCTCCGCCTTGGTGTTGCGCCAGGCGTAATAGGTGTAGGACTGGGTGTAGCCGAGCTTGGCCAGCCGGTGCATGACCTTGGGCCGGGTGAAGGCTTCCGCCAGGAAGATCGCGTTCGGGGTGGTTTTCTTGATATCGGCGATCAGCCACTCCCACATCGCAAAGGGCTTGGTGTGGGGATTGTCCACCCGAAAAATGCGCACCCCCTGAGCGATCCAGAATTCGAAGATGCTTTTGATCTCGTCCCACAGCGCCCGCCAGTCGGCAGTCTCGAAATTGAACGGGTAGATGTCCTGGTATTTCTTGGGCGGATTCTCGGCGTACTGCACCGTGCCGTCCGGCCGCCAGCGGAACCAGTCCGGATGCTGCTGGACGTAGGGATGGTCCGGGGCGCATTGCAGGGCGATGTCCAGGGCGATGTCGATGCCGTGTTCCCGGGCCTTCCGCACCAACTGGCGGAAATCCTCCAGCGTGCCCAATTCCGGCAGGATATCCTTGTGGCCGCCTTCCTGGGCGCCGATGGCCCAAGGACTGCCCACGTCGCCGGGCCCCGGAGTCAGGGTATTGTTCTTGCCCTTGCGGTTGATGCGACCGATGGGATGGATCGGTGGGAAGTACAGCACGTCGAAGCCCATCGCGGCCAGGCGCGGCAGCCAGACTTCGCAGTCCTTGAACGTACCATGCTTGCCGGGCGCCGGGCCGCAGGAGCGCGGAAACAGTTCGTACCAGGTGCTGAACCGGGCGCGTTCGTCGTCCACCGCGACCTTGAGTTCCCGGTCGTAGCTGATGGCCAGGCGGCGGTCGGCATGGCGGTCCATCAGGCGCACCAGTTCTTCGTCCAGCCCGAGTTGCCGGCGCTGTTCCAGGTCCCCATCGGCGGCCAGGGCCTTGGCCCGGCGGGCCAGCCACTGCGCATCTTCGCCGACCGCACGCTGGCTGGCTTTCCCGAGCAGATCCTCACCCACGCGCAGGGCGATGGCGATATCCTCGGCTTCCACCCAGCGGCTCAGGTCGTGCCGCCAGGACTTGAAGGCGTCCACCCAGGCGATCAGGGTATATTCATAGCGTCCCAGTTCCAGCACCTGGAATTCACCGCGCCAGCGGTCGTTGACCAGAAAGGACATCGGCGTTTCCTGCCATTCGCGCCGGCCTTCCTTGCGGTATTGCAACAGGCACGACAGCGAATCATGACCGTCGGTGAAGACGTCGGCCTCCACCACCACCCTTTCGCCCACCACGCGTTTGATCGGGAACCGGCCGCCGTCGATTTCCGGGTTGACCCCCTCGATGATGACTCGCTTGCGGCCGTCATGCACCGTGGCCGGTTGAGGCTGGGATGCCCGAGCCGCCGCCGGCGCGGCGCCGGGTTCGGGAATCGCCGCTGACTTGGCCGCCGCCAAAGCCGCCGACACGGCGGTGGCTGACTCGGGAGCCGCTTCCCGTTTCGCCATGGTGGGGACGGGTTCGACCATGGATTGCTCTTTCTCATCCGCCACGAATTTCTTTGCCATACCTTATGATCCTCATTGGTGTTCGTATGGATTTCGCCACGCGTGGGTGGCGGTCGCCGCCCACGTGGCAACCCACCTGCTGCAGTTCGGAAGCGTAAAGTGTTAAAGTGACCGCTCCGGACCGGGTCGTCCGCGCGGCGACCCATTTCGTTGCTTTATTCCCCCTTATTATGACGGTTTTTTGCGGCGATGCCTAAGCATTAGGCGATGCGCTTAACGACTTGGGACGCCGCCCGTGTCGAGGATGTTCCCTGATGACTGATTTACAAAGGATGATTGAAGACGCATTCGAAAAGCGCGGTGAACTCGACGCCGCCACGGCGTCGGCCGCGGTGCGCGAGGCGGTGGAGGAAGCGTTGGGCCTGCTGGAACTGGGCCAGGTTCGGGTCGCCGAACCGCGCGCCGGCGGCTGGACGGTCAACCCCTGGTTGAAAAAGGCGGTGCTGTTGAGCTTCCGGCTGAACGACAGCGCGATCATTCGCGACGGCTACACCAACTATTTCGACAAGGTGCCGCCCAAGTACGCGACCTACGGCGAGAACGATTTTCTGGCTGCCGGGGTGCGGGTGGTGCCGCCGGCCGCCGCCCGGCGCGGTTCCCACATCGCGCCCGGCGTGGTGTTGATGCCGTCCTTCGTCAACATCGGCGCTCATGTGGACGCCGGGACTATGGTCGATACCTGGGCCACGGTCGGTTCCTGCGCGCAGATCGGCAAGAACGTGCATCTCTCCGGGGGCGTCGGTATCGGCGGGGTCCTGGAACCCGTGCAGGCCAGCCCGACCATCATCGAGGACGACTGCTTCATCGGCGCCCGCTCCGAGGTAGTCGAAGGGGTGATCGTCGAACGCGGTTCGGTGATCTCGATGTGGGTCTACATCGGCCAAAGCACTAAGATTTACAACCGGCTGACCGGCGAGGTGACTTATGGCCGCATCCCGGCCGGTTCGGTGGTGGTGCCCGGCGCTCTGCCCGCCCCGGACGGCAGCCATAGCCTGTATTGCGCGGTGATCATCAAGC
>JAWOHQ010000161.1:0-5063 GCA_046485105.1 Candidatus Competibacteraceae bacterium
CCCCCAGGACGGGTCAGTCCCACCGCCCATCACTTCGAAAACCAAGGCGCACGCGCCGTCATGATCAGTTTAGCGGCCCGCTCATCATCCAACCCGGTGATTTCATTCAGGTCATCTACTGACAACTCAGCCAGATCCTCCATGGTCAGGACCCCACGACTGGCCAGCGTGAAAGCCAACTCCTCATCCATTCCCTCCATTCCCAACAGATCCTCGGACGGGCGGGCATCGCCCAGCCGTTCCTCGGCGGCGATGGCGCGAGTCAGCAACACATCGCGCGCGCGCAGACGCAACTCATCGACGATCTCTTCGTCGAACTCGGCGATCTCCCGCATTTCCTGGGCGGGAACGTACGCGACCTCTTCCAGGGTGGCGAATCCTTCCCGCACCAGGATCGCCGCGATCTCCTCATCCACTTCCAGTTGTTCGACGAACATCCGCTGCAGGGTTTCATCCTCTTGGCCCAGCCTGGCCTGAGCCTGATCCCGGGTCATGACATTGAGCGTCCAACCGGTCAGCCGGCTCGCTAATTGCACGTTCTGGCCACCCTTGCCGATCGCCTGCGCCAGTTGCCGTTCCTCGCCGACGATAATATCCATGCTGTGATTGTCTTCGTCGACGATGATGGACTCAACTTCCGCCGGCGACATGGCGTTCATAACCAAGCGAATTGGGTCATCGTCCCACTGCACGATATCCACCCGTTCGCCCGTCAGTTCGTTAGTCACGCTCTGGACCCGCGCGCCACGCATGCCCACGCAAGCGCCGATGGGGTCGATACGCGCATCCTTGCTCTTCACCACGATCTTGGCCCGCGACCCGGGATCGCGGGCCGCGCCCTTGATCTCGATCATGCCCTGGTTGATCTCGGGTACTTCCAGGGTGAACAGGGCAATCAGGAATTCGGGCGCCACCCGGCTGACGAATAATTGAGGGCCGCGGCTTTCCGCGCGTACGTCTTTCAAATAACCGCGCACCCGTTCGCCAATGCGGAACGATTCACGGGGAATTAGATCCTCGCGGGCGATCTTGGCTTCTACATTGCCGCCGACATCGATAATCACTTCCCCACGTTCCAAGCGCTTGACCACCCCGCCGATCAATTCACCCTTGCGGTGCAAATAGGCATCCACGACCCGGGCGCGCTCGGCATCCCGCACTTTCTGGACAATCACCTGCTTGGCGGTTTGGGCGGCGATCCGGCCGCCGAAATCGGCGTTCTCCAGCGAAGTTTCAAGAATATCGTCAATCTGGATGTCCGCCTGGATGCGCCGGGCTTCATCCCAACTGATTTGCCGCTCCGGGTTTTCGATCTGGGCGGCGTCGGCCACCACCAGCCAGCGCCGGCAGGTTTCGTAATTACCAGTGCGCCGGTTGATGGTCACCCGCACGTCGGGATCACCTTCGTAGCGCTTTTTAGCCGCCGATGCCAGCGCCACTTCCAGCGCGCCGAAAATCACCTCCTTGTTAACACCCTTCTCGTTGGAAACGGCTTCCACCACCAGCAAAATCTCCTTACTGCCTTCTTTGCTGTCTTTGCTGTCTTTACTGTCTTTACCGCGCATGTCGTTCTACCTCCCAGCCGGGCCCACAGGCCGGTGATTCCGTGGAGCCGGTACGGCCACCCGGTTTGGTCATCGCCATGGCTGATGTTCCAGGACCATGGACTTCCATGGGTTTTGGTGTCCTGTCGATCACTGCTGTCGGTTGCTGCTAACGAAGGCGTAGTCTTCAAACCCATCCAGTTTTGGTCGACGCGCTTCAGAATTCAGGCACTAGCCGAGCTTTTTCAATCTGCTCGAGCGGCACTCGCCATTCCCGTCCTTCACCGTCGGTCAGCACCACCAAGTCGCCATCCATCCCACGCAGACGCCCGAGCAGTTTCCGTCGTCCCTCCAGCAATGCTCTTAACTGAATGCGCGCCTCGGAGCCGGCGAAACGGATAAAATGTTTGGCCTCGAACAACGGGCGGTCCAGCCCGGGTGAGGAGACCTCCAGGGTGTACCCTCCCGCGATCGGATCTTCGACCTCCAGGACCCCACTAACCTGATGGCTGACTCGCTGGCAGTCATCCAGGGTAAGGCCGTTTTCATGATCGATATAAATCCGCAACAGGGCATTGGCGGGACCGGCATGAAACTCCACCCCAACCAGTTCGTAGCCCATGGTCTCCACCACGGCCGCCAATGTCCGTCTGAGAGCTGCAAGGTCCTGGCGCATTTCGACCACCGGAAATAAAAAATGGGCCTGCGGCCCACTCATTTGCCCATCCATAAAAAAAGCCCTGACAGGGCTTCCTTGAACTTGGTAGCGGGGGCAGGATTTGAACCTACGACCTTCGGGTTATGAGCCCGACGAGCTACCGGACTGCTCCACCCCGCATCTGAGAAAATCAATATAGCATTCTTTACGAAGGCGTTGCAAGCATTGAAAATTGGCGGGCGGCCCCGATCAGGTCGAACCGTCCACGGACTCTGATCGATCAGGGGCGCTCTCCAAAGCGCCCCGCCCAGGACCTGTCTCCTGGGCCAAAACCCGCACGTACAGGAGAGCGCCCGCAAACAACAGCAGGCTGAAACCAATGGCCAGCCAGGCCAGCCACGGTCGGGTCATCGGTCCCGCCGCATGAAAAATCCCAACCGCGAAATAAAACAGCGCGAGAAAGCTGGTCCAGATATGCGTATGAGTGCGGCCATGCAGTAGGCCGCGCAAGGGCGGCAGCAAGGGTCCCACCAGCACGATCAGCGCCCCCGCGACCGGCCATTGCTCGGGCGGCTCCAGCCAGGCCCACCACAGCACCAGCAGTACCAACAGACCGAAGTAACCGGTCAGCGCCAGCGCATGCCAAAACCGGCTCATCCTCCCTCCAACCGCCGCGCGGTTTCCGCCAGTCGACGGCCCAGCGCCCGGCAAATCTGTTTCTCCTCGGTGCTGAGCGCCGCCCGGGATTCCGGTCCCGACCAGTGACTCGGACCATACGGCGTACCGCCGCTGCGGGTTTCGCTCAAGGCCGCCTCGGTATAGGGTACCCCAACCAGCAGCATCCCATGATGCAACAACGGCAGCATCATGCTGAGCAAGGTGGATTCATGGCCGCCATGCAGGGTCGAAACCGAGGCGAACACCCCCGCCGGTTTCCCGGAAAGCACGCCGGCCAGCCAGAGTCCGCCGGTGGAATCCAAAAAGTATTTGAGCGGTGCGGCCATGTTGCCAAAACGGGTGGGGCTCCCCAGAGCCAAACCGGCGCAGGCGCTCAGATCGTCCAGACTCACATAAGGCGGCCCGGTACCGGGAATTTCGTCCTCGACTGCCTCACAGACCGTCGAAACCGGAGGCACGGTGCGCAATCGCGCGGTCATGCCCTCGACTTCTTCCACGCCCCGGGCCACTTGCCGCGCCATTTCAGCCGTTCCGCCAGTACGGCTGTAGTACAGCACCAGGATATCCGCCATTATCGTGTCGTCCTAACCATTAATTTGTCACCTTCTGACCGCGAGATTTGCATATCGTTACGCGTTGCATCGCGGGCGCCTAGAACCAGGCGTGGTTCCTGAAGGTATTCTCGCTCGATTTTCGTCCCTGATCATGATGGGTTGTCAGGCCAAATGGTAAAGCCAAGGTCACGGATGAGAGACAGCAATCAGCCGTTATCTTGACGGGTTCGACAACCGGTGCTAGCTTGAACCGGAAATTTCCTGCGCCTTTCATCTTGATATAGCGGCTTGCCGCATCTTTAAGTGAAGCCTTGAACACCAAAATCACGCGACTCGCTGTCGCGATGCTGGCGTTAGCGGCTTGCGCGACCGCTCCCCCTGTTCAAGAGATGAGCGACGCCCGACAAGCCATCCGCGCGGCCGAGGCGGTCGGCGCGGCGCGGCGTTCGCCCGACTCGTTACTGGCCGCCCAGCGTCTGCTTCAGGAAGCACAGACCCAACTGGAGGCCGGCGCCTACACCAGCGCGCGGCGTTACGCGTTGGACGCGCGCGACGCGGCGATCCGGGCCCGTGAAATCGCGACGAAAGCCCCACCGCCGCCCTCTCTTTCCCCCTAGATCACCGCTCCCACGGAACCCCAACCGGTCGAGGCGCCGATTCCCATGTTGACCCTCACTCGATTTCCGCCATGCTGGACCCGGTTTTGCGCGGCATGGGCGCTGGTCCTGTTATCGGCGATTGCCGTCGCCAGCGCCCCGACCCTCCAGTTCACGCTGCCCGATCTTCAGGACCAACCGGTACGGTTGACCGATTTTCACGGCCAGTGGGTCGTGGTTAATTTCTGGGCGACCTGGTGCGCGCCCTGTCTGGAGGAAATGCCCGAGCTGCAAGCGTTCCACGACGCGCAACGCGATCGCGCCGTGGTGATCGGCGTCAACTTTGAGGGCCGGGCTCCGGCCGAAATTCGCGACTTCGTGGACCGATTGGCGATCACGTTTCCGGTCGTGCTGAGCGGTGGCCAACCCGTACCCGGCTTCGATTTGCGGGGGCTGCCCACCACGTTTCTGATTTCCCCTACCGGTGAACTGGTCGATACCCACCTCGGGACGGTGAACGCCGCCATGCTGGTGGAACGTCTCGACGAGCTGGAAGCGATCGATGCGCTGCGCTGACTCAAGCGCCGCGGCCCCGAACGTATTCCGAATCCATCCGTCCCCATCCCGAACACGAGGAGGTTGCTTGAAAACCCTGTGCCTGCGCTGTTATGTCACCGGCCGCGTGCAAGGGGTCGGCTTCCGCTACGCCACCGCCGAAAAAGCGCTGGGACTCGGCGTTCATGGTTATGTGCGCAACCTGCCGGACCGGCGGGTGGAAGTGCTGGCCCGCGGCGAGGAAAGGGCGGTCATCGCGTTGCGGAACTGGTTGTGGCAGGGGCCGCAACTGGCCCGGGTCAGCGACGTGCATTGCGACGTGCTACCCGATCAAGAGGTCCGCGGCTTCAGGATCGAGTGAAGGCGCATCCCGCTGCTGGTTTCCTGAAAAATTTGGCGCGGAGCCTTGATTTATCCACAGGCTTGGACATGGGCGGACCCTGAGCGTTTCCGCGCCCGGCCCCCGTTCAAAATTTCG
>JAWOHQ010000228.1:0-8567 GCA_046485105.1 Candidatus Competibacteraceae bacterium
CCAGCCCTTCGTCAAGGACCCCGACCAGCGCGTGGAGCAGTTGCTCGGGGCGCGCGGCGCGCGAGTGCTCCGCTTTGAACGCTTCGAACTGGGAGAAGGAATCGAAAAGAAATCCGACAACTTCGCGGCCGAAGTGGAAGGAATGGCGCGAGGGCGCGGCGATCAGGACTAGCGGTGAGCCCGGCGGGAGCACCCGGGTTTTTTGGTACACTGCCAGACGTGCTGAGGAATCCCCCGCCTTCCCAAGGCCGGGGAGGAAACTAAATATTTAGTCCGCCCGTTTTCAAACAACGCCCAGGTTGCGCGATGCCCATGCAGGATTCCAGGCCGGTATTCAAGCGGATTCTCGTCAAGCTTAGCGGCGAGGTGTTGATGGGTGACGGCGATTATGGCATCAACACCGAGGTGCTCGCCCGCATCGCTGGCGAAATTCAGGAGTTGCGCCGGCTCGGGGTGGAAGTGGGCATGGTGATCGGCGGCGGCAATCTGTTCCGGGGCGCCGGACTGGCTAGGGCCGGCATGGACCGGGTCACCGCCGACCACATGGGAATGCTGGCCACGGTCATGAACTCGCTGGCCATGCAGGATACCCTGGAGCGGTTGAACGTGTTTACCCGAGTGATGTCGGCCATCCGTATCAACCAGGTCTGCGAGGACTACATCCGCCGCCGCGCCATCCGCCATCTGGAAAAGGGCCGGGTGGTGATCTTCGCCGCCGGCACGGGCAATCCCTTCTTTACCACCGATTCCGCCGCCAGTTTGCGCGCCATTGAGATCAATGCCGAGGTGATGCTCAAGGCTACCAAAGTGGATGGCATCTACTCAGCCGACCCATTCCGGGACCCCAAGGCGATGCGTTACGACCGGCTTACCTACGACGAAGCCTTGGCGCGCAAACTGCAGGTGATGGACGCCACCGCGATTGTCATCTGTCGCGAGCACGACCTGCCGCTGAAGGTTTTCAATATCAACCACCACGGCGATCTGGTGCGGATCGTGTGCGGCGAGAACGTGGGCACCACCGTGGTGCGGGAATGACGACCATGATCGACGACCTCAAGAAAGAAGCCACCACCCGGATGGCGAAGAGCGTGGACAGCTTGAAACAGGAATTGACCAAACTGCGCACCGGCCGCGCCCATGCCAGCCTGCTGGATCATGTGCTGGTCAGCTACTACGGCAGCGAACTGCCCCTCAATCAGGTGGCTTCGGTCAGCGTGCCCGATGCGCGCACGCTGTTGGTGACGCCTTGGGAAAAGAACATGGTCGGACCGATCGAAAAAGCGATCCTCAAGTCCGATCTGGGTCTAAATCCGGCTTCCGCCGGGACGACGATCCGGGTGCCGTTGCCTCCGCTGACCGAGGAGCGCCGCCGCGACCTGGTCAAGGTAGTCCGTCAGGAGGGCGAGGGCGCCAAGGTCGCGATCCGCAATATCCGGCGCGACGCCAACAGCCAGCTCAAGTCGTGGCTCAAGGACAAGAAGATCAGCGAAGACGCCGAGCGGCAAGCCCAGGATGACATCCAGAAACTCACTGATCGCCATATTCAGGACGTGGACAAGATTCTCGTGGCCAAGGAGGCCGAGTTGATGGAAATCTGAAACCACTGTAATGGAGTTGCTATCTCGATGGTCGTCCGCGCCGGAATCCTGCGGGATGTCGGTTGATACCGATGTTCCGCCGACTCCGCGGAGTCGCCTGCCCCGTCATGTGGCCATCGTGATGGACGGCAATGGTCGCTGGGCGCAGCAGCGGTCCCTGCCGCGCACGGCGGGGCATCGGGAAGGCGCCAAGGCGGCGCGCCGGATCGTGCGGGCTTGTGACGAACGCGGCATTGAGGTGCTGACGTTGTTCGCCTTCAGCAGCGAAAACTGGCGCCGGCCGCGGCCGGAAGTCGATGTTTTGATGCATCTGTTTCTGACTACCTTGCGCGGCGAAATCCGCCGTCTGGATGAAACCAACGTACGCTTGCGTTTTATCGGCGACCCGAGCGCATTTTCCGATACCCTGCGGCAATACATGCTCGAAGCCGAGCGGCGCACCACCGCGAACGATGGCTTGACCTTGGTCGTCGCCGCCAATTATGGCGGGAGATGGGATATCGCCCAAGCGGCGCGGCGAGTCGCCGAGGAGGTGCTGGCGGGCCGCCTGCAGCCGGACGAGATCACCGTCGATCAGTTGCATCATTACACCTGTCTGGCCGATCTGCCGGAGCCTGATCTCTTTATCCGCACCGGCGGCGAACAGCGCATCAGCAACTTTCTGCTCTGGCAGATGGCTTACACGGAATTCTATTTCACCGACCGACTGTGGCCGGATTACGATGCCGACGATCTGGAATCGGCTTGCGCCGCGTTCGCCAGCCGGCAACGGCGTTTTGGTCTGACGGGCGAACAGGTGGCGTTGGGCGCTCATGCTTAGACAGCGCATCATCACCGCGGCCGTTCTGGCCCTGACCGTGATTTGGGCGGTGCTGAAACTGCCGCCCGCCGGTTTTGGCTGGGCCTTGCTGGCGGTAGCGGTGCTGGGCGCCTGGGAATGGGCCCGGCTGGCGGGTCTCGATGGGACGCGCGGTCGCCTGTTGTACGGTGGGCTGGTGCTGGCGGCGATTCTCGCGCTCTGGCCGCTGGTCGGGAACGTGGCCGTCGTCGAGACTTTGCTGGTCCTGGTCTGCCTGGGCTGGTGTTACGCGCTGTTCTGGATCGGGCGTTACGCCGCGCGTCCGGAGCGCCGAGACCGCGCCATCCTGATCGGGGGAGCCGGGGTGATCGTGTTGGTGGCGTCCTGGGTAGCGCTGATGAGCCTGCGGGATGAATTCGGTCCGACCTACGTCCTGTTTCTGCTGCTGCTGATCTGGGTCGCCGATACGGGCGCCTACTTCGCCGGGCGTCGTTGGGGACGGCGCAAGCTGGCGCTGACCGTCAGTCCGGGCAAGACCTGGGAGGGGGCGTTCGGCGCTGGCCTGGCCACCCTGGCGTTCGCGTCGATCGGCGCGGCGTTCCTGGAACTGGGCGCCCGCTGGCCCGGATTCGTGGTGGTGTGCATGGTCACGGTCGGCTTCTCCATCGTCGGAGATCTGTTTGAAAGCATGATGAAGCGGCAACGGGGGGTAAAGGACAGCGGCGCGTTGTTGCCCGGCCACGGGGGCGTCCTCGACCGGCTCGACAGCCTGACCGCCGCCGCGCCGGTGTTTTTGTTGGGCCTGTACGGGATGCAGCGATGAAGGCGCGAGCGGGCGTCACGATTTTGGGATCGACTGGCTCGGTCGGGGTCAGCACGCTCGATGTGGTGCGGCGTCACGCGGACCGTTTCCGGGTCGTGGCACTGACCGCCCAAAGAAATGTCGAAACTTTGCTGGACCAATGTCTGGCCTGCGAGCCCGATTACGCGGTGCTGGCGGATGAGACCGCAGCCGAGTGTTTGCGTGACCGACTGCGGGCGGCGGGCCTGCCGGTCGAGGTGCTGGCTGGCGCGGCGGGCCTGGAGCGGGTCGCGGCTCTGCCGGAGGTCGATCGGGTCATGGCGGCCATCGTCGGCGCGGCGGGGCTGTTGCCGACGCTGGCGGCGGCGCGCGCGGGCAAGCGGGTATTGCTGGCCAACAAGGAGTCCCTGGTCATGGCCGGACCGTTGTTCATGGCGGCGGTCCGCGACCACGGCGCGGAGTTGTTGCCCATCGACAGCGAGCACAATGCGGTGTTTCAGTGCTTGCCCCCAGAGTTTGCGACCGCCGGTTTAGAGGTCTGCGGGGTGCGCCGGATTTTGCTGACCGGTTCCGGCGGGCCGTTTCGCGCCACGCCGCTGGACCAGTTGGCGGAGGCGACGCCGGAACAGGCGTGCGCGCATCCGAACTGGCGCATGGGCCGGAAGATTTCCGTGGATTCCGCCACCATGATGAACAAAGGGTTGGAGGTGATCGAGGCCCATTGGCTGTTCGGAGCGCCTCCGGACCGGATCGAGGTCGTGGTGCATCCGCAGAGCGTGATTCACTCAATGGTGGAATACCGGGACGGCTCGGTGCTGGCGCAACTGGGCCACCCCGACATGCGCACGCCGATCGCCCATGCCCTGGCCTGGCCTGGGCGGATAAGCTCCGGCGTGGCGTTCCTGGACTTCGCCCGGCTGGGGGCGCTGGAATTCCAGGCGCCGGATTTCGCCCGGTTTCCCACCCTGCGACTGGCGTTCGCCGCGCTGGCGGCCGGGGGAACCGCGCCAGCGATCCTGAACGCCGCCAACGAAGTGGCCGTGCAGGCTTTTCTGGATCGACGGATTCGTTTTACCGCCATTGCTGCCGTGGTCGAGCGGACCCTGGAGCAGGTTGCCGGGCGCGCCGCTGAAACCCTGGCGGCGGTTCTCGATGATGACGCCCGGGCGCGGACCGTGGCGAGCGAGCAGGTCGCCGCGCGAGCGGTGGAGGATTGAAATGGGCGATTCGCTGATTTCGCTGTTGGCCCTGATCGTCACTCTGGGCGTGCTGATCACCGTCCATGAGTTCGGTCATTTCTGGGTGGCCCGCCGCTTGGGCGTCAAGGTGCTGCGGTTCTCGGTCGGTTTCGGGAGGCCCTTGTGGTTGCGGCGCGGCCGGGACGGCGTGGAGTACGTGATCGCCGCCCTGCCGTTGGGTGGCTATGTCAAGATGCTGGACGAGCGCGAGGGCGACGTGCCGGCCGCCGAGGCGCCCCGGGCGTTCAACCGCCAGCCGGTCGGCTCGCGGATCGCCATCGTTCTGGCTGGACCGGCGTTCAACTTCCTGTTCGCCATTCTGGTCTACGCGCTGATGTTCATGGTGGGCGTTCCCGGCGTCAAGCCGGTGCTGGACCAGCCGAGACCGGGATCGCTGGCCGAGGCAGGCGGCTTCAACCAGGGCGACTGGATCGTGGCGATCGACGGCAAGCCGACCCCCACCCTGAGCGCGGCGCTGCTGGAACTGATGGACCGAGTCATGGCCGAGGAACTCATCCAGGTTGAGGTGCGGGACGAGGAAGGCCGGACGCGCGTCCGGATTCTGGATGCCCGCGACGCGCCAAACTTGAAGGAAATGGTCCAGGTGCTCGATCAGGTGGGACTGGCGCCGTGGCGGCCGGCCTTGCCGGCGACGATCGGCCAGACTATGCGGGACAGCGCGGCGGAACGGGCCGGCTTGCAACCAGGGGACCGCATCGTCCGGGTCGCGAGCGAACCGATCACGGATTGGGAGCAGTGGCGCGCTTTCATCCAGCGGCATCCGAATCAGCTGCTCCGCGTGCGGATCGAACGCGACGGCGTCGAACAGGAGTTGGAATTGACCCCCGACCTCCGGGAAGACGAACGGGGCGAGCGGGTCGGCTTCATCGGCGCCATCCCCGAGGTTCCCGAAGCTCTCGCCGAGAGTTTGCGGGTTGTGGTACGTTACGGTCCGCTGGAAGCGGTCGGGGCGGCGCTCGGCAAAACCTGGGACATGTCGCTGCTGACCCTGCGTATGTTGGGCCGAATGCTGGTCGGCAAGGCGTCGCTGGATAATCTGAGCGGACCGCTGACCATCGCGCATTTCGCCGGTCAGGCGGCCAGCGCCGGATCGATCGCTTTTCTGTCGCTGCTGGCGCTGGTCAGCATCAGCTTGGGCGTATTGAATCTGTTGCCGGTGCCGGTGTTGGACGGCGGGCATTTGTTGTACTACCTGATCGAACTGGTCAAGGGCAGTCCGCTGTCGGAAGCAGTGCAAAACCTGGGGCAACAGGTCGGGATCGTCGTGCTGCTGCTGTTGATGGGCCTGGCCTTGTTCAATGATTTCAACCGTCTTCTAGGATAGGGCTCGCCCCCTGATCCGTGGTAACCATGCGTCTATGAAATTGCCTCGCCGTTTGCTGGTTTTGCTGGGCCTGATCGTCGCGGTATCCGGAGCGGGCGCCGCCGAATTCGTGGTGCGGGACATCCAGGTTGATGGCCTGCAACGCATCTCCGCCGGCACCGTGTTCAACTACTTGCCCGTGCAGGTAGGGTCCTCGGTCTCGGAGCAGGATTATCCGGAAATCATCCGCGCGCTGTTCAGAACCGGTTTCTTCACCGACGTCAATCTGGAGCGCAAGGGTGATGTGTTGCTGGTCACCGTGGTCGAACGGCCGGCCATTTCCGAGATCACGATCACCGGCAATCGGGACATCAGCACCGACGATCTTAAGAAGGTCTTGACCGAGGTCGGTCTGGCGGAGGGTCGGGTTTTCGACCGGGCCATGCTCGACCGGGTGGAACAGGAACTGCTGCAACAGTACTTCAGCCGCGGGCGATACGCCGCGCGCATCGACAGCCAGGTGCGTTCGCTGGAGCGCAACCGGGTCGCGATTACTCTCGATATTTCCGAAGGCGCGGTGGCCAGCATCAGTCGGATCAATATCGTCGGCAACCAGGCTTTCTCCGACCGGGAGCTGTTCAAGCAATTGCAGTCGTCCACCACCGGCTGGTTTTCCTTCTTCACCAAGGACGACCAATACTCCAAACAGAAACTGGCGGCGGATATCGAAATCCTGCGTTCCTTCTATCTGGATCGAGGTTTTTTGAAATTCAACGTCGAGTCCACCCAGGTTTCCATCACGCCGGACAAGCGCGATGTCTACATCACCCTGAATATCTTCGAGGGTGAACCCTTCATCCTGGAAGACATTCAGTTGGCCGGTGAATTCGGCGTGGTCCCGGAGGCGGAACTGCAACCCTTGATCACCATCAAGCCCGGCGAGACCTTCTCCCGCACCCGATTGACCGAGGTCGCTCAGGCGCTGGGCGAACGCTTGGGTGAAGAAGGTTATGCTTTCGCTAACGTCAATACCGTGCCGCGGGTGGACGAGGAAAATAACCGGGTGTCCCTGACCTTCGTGGTGGACCCCGGTCGGCGGGTTTATGTACGGCGCATCAATTTTCAGGGCAACACTAAAACCCAGGACGAAGTGCTGCGCCGGGAGATGCGCCAGTCGGAAGGGGCGTGGTACTCGACCAAGGACATCGAGCGTTCCAAGACCCGCCTGCAGCGTTTGGATTACCTGGAAAGCGTGAATATCGAAACACCGGCTGTGCCTGGGACCAGCGATCAGGTAGACGCCAACTTCACCGTGGTCGAACGGCCTTCGGGCAGCGTGATGTTCGGCGTCGGTTACGGTCAGGAATCCGGTATCCTGTTGAACGCCAGCCTGACCCAGAACAATTTTCTCGGGACCGGCAACCAGTTCAACGTGATCCTCAACAACAGCGGCATCGGCCAGAATTACAGCATTTTCTATAATAACCCCTACCACACCATCAACGGGGTCAGCCGGGGATTTCGAGTCTTTTTCCGGGAGATCGACAGCGCCGAGGCCAACACGGCCGACTACATCCTGAACAGCTACGGCGCCCAAGTCATTTATGGGTTTCCCTTGAATGAGTTCGACACGTTGCGGTTGACCCCCGGCTTCGAGCACATCTGGCTCGACACGACCGATAACACTCCCGTTGAGATCCTCGATGAGATCGCCCGCAACGGCGATACCTTCAATCAGTTCAAGCTGGAAGCGAGCTGGTCGCGCGACAGCCGCAACCGAGCCTTTTTTCCGACCAGTGGCGGCCTGAATCAGATTTCGGCGGAGATCGCCATTCCAGGTAGCGACGCGGAATTCTACAAACTGAACTACCGGACGATCACCTACTTACCGCTGACTCCCTGGCTAACCGGTTCGGCGGGCGGCGACATCGGCTACGGCGACGGTTACGGTAGCGCCGGTGACCTGCCGTTTTTCGAAAATTTCTTCGCCGGCGGCTTGCGTTCGGTGCGTGGGTACCGGGCGAACACCCTGGGACCCCGCTACAGTAATGATGAGCCTAGCGGCGGCGCGTTTAAAACCACTGCCACCGCTCAGTTGATTTTGCCGGTGCCCTTCATGGAAAAATCCGAGAACATACGGGTGGCCGCCTTCTTTGATGTGGGCAATGTGTTTGTGGACGTGGGCGACTTCGATTTTGGCGAATTGCGTTACTCAGTGGGCGTTTCTGGACTCTGGCTGTCACCGCTCGGGCCCATCGTGTTGAGCCTCGCCGCTCCGCTCAACGATCAATCTGGCGATGACACGCAGTTTTTCCAGTTTTCCTTTGGTGTGCCCTTTTAAGGGAATTCTGGATCTTGGTGCTGGTTTTCTAGGCGATTCTCCGTGGAGGTTTTGAGTGAAACTCATACATAATTTGTTGCTTGCAATAATTCTGGCCTTGCCGTTTTCCATGGTGCAGGCGGCCGACATGAAGATCGGTTTTGTCAGCATCGCCAAAATTCTGAGTAGCGCCCCGCAAGCCGACGCGGCCAGCAAGCGGCTCGAGCGGGAGTTCGCGCCCCGGCAGAAGGGGCTGGTCGAAGCGCAGAATTCCTTGCGCCGTTTGGAAGAACGTCTGTCCAAGGACGGCGCGGTGATGAGCGAGAGCCAGCGCCGGAGTTTGGAGGGCGATATTCGCAACCAGGCCCGGGAATTGAAGCGGACCAGCGATGAATTCCGGGAAGATTTCAACCTGCGGCGCAACGAGGAACTGGGTAAGTTCCAGAAGCAGGTGCTGGACGTAATCAACAGCGTCGCCAGCGA
>JAWOHQ010000235.1:0-2532 GCA_046485105.1 Candidatus Competibacteraceae bacterium
AAACCCGGCTGTCAGGAAAATCCTTACAGGAAAACTCGGATTTACAAAAAAAATGGTGGCCTTAAGCTAATCGAGAGCCGGGTACGCCATAAACCCCCATGCTCCTGACTGGTTTCCATCAGGCCGTCCCAGCGTACGAAATTCACCGTCCAGACAAAAGAGCGACGCGTCAAAAAACGAAACGCCAGCCCGTTACGAAAAGCGCCCGCCGCTGGCAGCGGGTCTCCACCAAGCCCACCCAGAGGATTTCACCGTGGACCTACCAAGTCTGATCATTTTCCTAATCATCGGCGCCGTCGCCGGCTGGCTCGCCGGATTGATCATGAAGGGGCGCGGCTTCGGCCTGCTCGGCAACATCGTCGTCGGCATCATCGGCGCGGTGGTCGGCGGATTCTTGTTCGGGCTACTGGGCCTCGCCGCCGGCGGCTTGCTCGGCTCGATCGCGACCGCCACGGTCGGCGCCGTGGTGCTGCTGTTCCTGATCGGCCTGATCAAAAAGGCGTAGACGACGCATTAAAACATGCCCTTCAGAGGAGACTCGCAACCATGATCAATGTATTCCGAGCTGGCCTCGTCGTGTTGGCGACCACGCTGACCCTCGGTTGCACCACGACCGATCCCTACACTGGAGAATCCCGCTACGACCCCGATGCCACGGCAGCGCTGATCGGGGGCTTGGCCGTCGCGGGCGCGGTGGCTTACGCAACTTCTTCGGACGACGATGAGGACCGTCACGAGCATCATCGTTACCACCGGGACTACCAGCATACCGACTATTACGGCGGCAGGACCTACCGGCCGGACCGCGATGTGACGTGTTACGACCATCAGCGGGCCTGCTATCACCGCCAAAGCTACTCAGAGAACTGGTCGCGGCGCCAATACGGCGAACGGTATTGGTAGGCGGACGCGGGCGTGATCCGCGCCAACCAATTTGAGAGCAAGAGGAACCCAACCATGAGAACACCCCTTACCGGACGGATGAACCCATTGTTACTGCTGGCGCTGCTGATCCCCGCTTCCGTGGCTTTCGCGCAGGCTGGGAAAATCGCCAGGGAGCAAATGGACCCCGCCTGGCGCCAGGCACACCGGATGCTGGACGGCGTGCTCGACTCCAAGCAACAAAGCGAACTCAACGTCCTGGCTTACAGCACCGCCGTCGCCAACCTGTGCGAAGGCTTCGCGCTGAACCGGGAGCAGTTCAAGAAGGGTTTCAACTACCTGGCGCACGGGGATGCGGCCAGCATGAAGCCGGAAGAATCCGCCTATTTCGAGCGCCATCTGCTGGTTAACTACGGGGTGGCGGTGGGGTTGTTTCTGGCTGAAGGTGCGGCCGATCAAGCCGGTTTCTGCAAAGTAGCCGCCACCCATCGGGGCGAGGCCGCGTATCACTACTGGCAGTGAAGAGGCCGAAGTTTTCATCAAGACAATCGGTTCTCCAAACCCGGCTGTTCGGCGCCTTCGGCGGCGGCTTCCTGTTCAGTTTGGCCCCTTTCTCCGTCGAGGCGGGGTTGATCGGTTGCCCGCTCGCCGCCCTCGTTGGGGCCGTCGTGCTGTTGTTGCTCGGCGGCCTTATCAAAAAACCTTAGGCCTTCGCCGCAGACCTCCCATCCTCCACGGAAACTCAACATGCACTCGATCGATCGTAGAACCGCGCTGCTGAGGCTTGCCGCCCTCGGCTTGGCGCCGCTGTTCATCGCCTCAAGAGCGTCAGCGGCGGAGACCGTCAAAGAGATCCACACCCTCACGCCCGGCGAGTTCACCTGGCATCCGGAACGCTCGCCCCAGGGGGCGGTCGCCGTGGTGGTCTCGCTTCCGGAACAACTGGCCCATGTGTACCGGAATGGCATCCGGATCGGGCTTTCCACCTGCTCCACCGGCAAGTCGGGTCATGAAACCCCGACCGGCGTCTTCACCGTCCTGCAAAAAGACAAGAACCATCGTTCCTCGACCTATGGCGGCGCGCCCATGCCGAATATGAACCGTCTCACCTGGGACGGCGTCGCGCTGCACGCCGGCAAGCTTCCAGGCTACCCGGCATCGCATGGCTGCGTGCGGCTGCCCATGGCCTTCTCCGAGCGGCTGTGGACGGTCACGCACCTTGGAACGCCGGTAATCATTGCCGGCGCCCACACGGACCCCTGGGAATTGACCCACCCCGGTCTGGTGCTCGGGGCCTACTCGGAACAGGAATTCGAGCATGCCGTCAACAGTCTGGAGGGCAAGCGCCATCCCGCCGACTGGGATGGGGCGGCCGACTACCCCGTCACCACGGTGATCGCCTCCACTGCGGATCGCAAGCTCGACTTGATCGAAAACGGCCGGGTCATCGCCGAGGGGCAACTCTCGGTCGCGGGTTCCAGCGACCGGCTGGGTTCCCATGTCTTTATCCTCAAGGGCGCCCATGACACGGCGAAGGGCCTGTCTTGGCACGCCATCAGCCACCACGAGAGCAGCGGCCCCAATCTTCCCGTCGGCAACCGGCCGGAAGAGTCGGTGGTATCCAGGCTCAAGGCGGACCGCGCCTTCCAG
>JAWOHQ010000276.1:0-7015 GCA_046485105.1 Candidatus Competibacteraceae bacterium
ACCATCGCCCGCTCCGGCACCCGGCAGTTCATGCAGAAGCTGACCGGCGATCAGGCCAAGGATGCGAATCTGATCGGCCAGTTCGGCGTCGGTTTCTATTCCAGCTTCATCGTCGCCGACAAGGTCACGCTGCTGACTCGCCGCGCTGGCATGGGGCCGGAGCACGGGGTGCTGTGGGAGTCTACCGGCGAAGGCGAATACACCCTGGAGACGGTGGACAAGCCGAGCCGCGGTACCGAGGTGACCCTGCATTTGCGCGAGGATGAGAGCGATCTGCTGAATGAATGGCAATTGCGCTCGATCATCACCAAGTACTCCGACCATATCACCCTGCCGGTGCTGATGCCGGTGCAGAAGTTCAGCGAGGATAAGGACGCACCGCCGACCATCGAGGAAGAGCGGATCAATCAGGCGGCGGCGCTGTGGGCGCGGCCCAAGCAGGAGATCAAGGAGGAGGAATACCAGGAGTTCTACAAGCACGTCGGCCACGATTTCGAGGACCCGCTGGCCTGGACCCACAACCGGGTCGAGGGCAAGCTGGAATATACCTCGCTGCTGTTTATCCCGGCGCGCGCCCCCTTCGATATGTGGGATCGCGAGCAGCGCCACGGGGTGAAGCTGTACGTGCAACGGGTGTTCATCATGGATGACGCCGAACATCTCATGCCGCGCTATCTGCGCTTCGTGCGCGGCGTCATCGACTCCAACGACCTGCCGTTGAACATCTCCCGCGAATTGCTGCAAAGCAGCAAGGTGGTGGACAGCATCCGTGCCGGTTCGGTCAAGAAAGTCCTGGGTCTGCTGGAGGATCTGGCCACGAACGACGCCGAGAAATACGGCAAGTTTTGGAAGGAGTTCGGACGGGCGCTCAAGGAGGGTCCGGCGGAGGATTACGGCAACCGCGAACCCATCGCCAAGCTGTTGCGTTTCGCGTCCACACACACCGGTAGCGCCGAGCAGACCGTATCTTTCGCGGACTACGTCAGGCGGATGAAGGAAGGACAAGACAAGATTTACTATATCGTCGCCGACAGCTTCGCCGCCGCCAAAAACAGCCCGCATCTGGAAGTCTTCCGCAAGAAGGGTCTGGAAGTGCTGCTGCTCAGCGACCGGGTGGACGAATGGCTGATGTCGCACCTGCCCGAGTTCGAGGGCAAGTCGTTGCAGTCGGTGGCCAAGGGCGCGCTCGATCTGGACCAGATCGCCTCGGAAGAGGAAAAGCAGGAACAGAAACAGGCCGAGGATGCTTACAAGGATTTACTAACGCGCGTCAAGGACGTGTTGGGCGACCAGGTCAAGGAGGTGCGGGTTTCCTCGCGGCTGACCGACTCACCGGCTTGTCTGGTGGTAGACGAGCACGCGCTCAGCGCGCATCTGGAGCGGTTGTTGCGCGATGCCGGCCAGAATGTGCCGATGAGCAAGCCCTATCTGGAACTCAATCCCCAGCACCCGCTGATCGCGCGCCTGAAGGACGAAGCGGACGCTGACCGATTTGGCGATTTGACCCATTTGCTGTTCGAACAAGCGGTGCTGGCCGAGGGCGGCCAACTGGAAGATCCGGCCAGTTTCGTGAAACGCTTGAACGGCTTGTTGCTGGCGATGAGCCACTAACCACCCATCGTCGAAGACAGGGTTCGGGTCGGCCGGTACCGGCCGCTCGAACCCTGTTTTTTTGTGGTAGGTGGCTAAAGCCAACAACTTTGCTAGATTTATGAGCACGACCCCATTGCTTCCAACCTTGAAGAGGGTTTTCAGCCATGCTGCAGTTGAAAGATATTCTGAAGAATAAAGGTGGCCAACCGGTTACCGTGCCGACGACGGCCACCGTCGCCGACGCCATCCGCGCCATGAACGACCATAAAGTGGGTTCGGTGGTGATACCGAATATGGACGGGTCGCCGGCGGGCATCTTTACCGAACGCGATGTGCTGGACCTGTGCGCCGAAGGCCGAACCGATTTTTCCAGAATGACGATTCCGCCCTGCATGACCTGCGAAATCATCGTTGGCAACCTGGATGATAAGGTCAGCAACGTCCTGGCCATCATGACCGCCAAGCGGTTCCGGCACATGCCGGTCGTGGAAAACGGCAAAATGGTGGGCGTGGTCTCCATCGGCGACCTCGTCAAAGCCAAGTTGGAGGAGACCGCCATCGAAGCGCAAAACCTGCGTGAGTACATTACTTCCTGATCTGGCCAAGGGAGGCTTTTCACTGGTGTCTTCATTACCCAAACCCAGCGCTGTCGCCTCCGCCGTTCTCCCGTTCTGGGCCGGCAAAACGCTCCCGGAACTGACGCTGGCCGAGTGGGAAGCGCTGTGTGACGGTTGCGGCAAGTGTTGCCTGCACAAGCTGGAAGATGAGGAAACAGGTGAGTTGTTCCACACCAACGTCGCCTGCCGGTTGTTGGATTTAACCACCGGCCGCTGCACCCGCTATGTCGACCGCTTTCGTTGGGTGCCAGATTGTGTGGCGTTGACGCCCGCCGAGGTCCGGCGGGTTTCCTGGTTGCCGCGCACCTGCGCTTACCGGTTGCGAGCCGAGGGGCAACCTCTGCCGGACTGGCATCCGTTGGTGACGGACGATCCAGACTCCACGCGGGGCGCGGGCGTTAGCGTATGCGGTTGGGCGGTGCCGGAACGGCGCCACCGGCGGATGGAAAACCACATCATCAAGGGTTCGCCATGAAAGTTCGTTGTCTGACCTTGGGTTCGTTCCAAGTCAACGCCTATTTGTTGGAAGATCCCGCCACCGGTCAGTGCGCTGTGGTGGACACTGGCGATGGCCCGCAACTGGCGAAGAACCTGGCGGCGCTGCAACCGCGGCCGGATTTACGGGCCATTCTGCTGACCCACGCCCATTTCGATCACGCTGGCGGGCTGGCGGACGTGCAGCGGGAATTCCCCGAGGCGGTCACCTTCCTGCCGGCGCTGGAGCGGCCGATGTTCGACATGCTGCCGCAACAGGGTTCGCTGTTGTTCGGCATGGCCGAGTTCGACCGGCCCTGCGGGCGAATTGATCGGGAGGTGCGGGACGGCGATACCGTCGAGGTCGGCAGCCTGCGCTTCCGTTTTCTGTCCACGCCGGGCCATACGCCGGGCCAGGGCTGCTATTACGACGATACCTACATTTTCGTCGGCGACACCTTGTTCGCCAGCGGCATCGGCCGCACGGATTTCCCGATGAGCGATCCCGACCTGATGTGGGCCAGCCTGCGGCGGTTGCTGGAGTTGCCGGGACCCTTGTTGGTGTGCAGCGGCCACGGACCGGTCACGACCCTGGAGCAGGAACTGCAAACCAATCCGTTCCTGGGTTACCTGCGGCGCGAACGGGGAATTGCCGAACCAGGCCAGTCGGCGGCGCTGGGACCGCGTTGGGGGTGAGGTAGCCGCTCAGCCGGGCGGACGGCCGTTGGCCGCTCCGCCCCTGACCACGGCCCCGCGTCGCGGCGGGTCGAGAAAGGTCGCGCCCCCCACCATCCGCTGTTGCCAGTAGGGCGTGTTCAGGTTGACCTTGCGAATCCGCCGAGACCCGGAAGAGGCATGGATCATCTGGCCTTGGCCGGCGTAAATCCCGACGTGGGAGACCACGCCGGCGCCGCTGGTGCGGAAGAACAAGAGATCGCCTGGTTGGACCCGGCGTTGCGGCTGCCCGGCCCGGAATTGCTCCACCGAGGTGCGTGGCACCCGGATGCCGGCTTGGGAGTAGGCGTATTGCACCAGCCCGCTACAATCCATTCCGCTGGGCGATCCTCCGCCCAGCGCATAGGGGGTTCCGATCAGGCGTTCGGCGGCGCCGAGGATCCGTTGGCGCGCAACGTGATGAGGGTCGCCGTGAGAAGGGGCTGTCGGCGAGGTTGCGCAACCCCCCAGCCCAAGCAGTCCGGCGAGCAACCATGAGGACACGACGAAAGACCGACGGACGCATGACCGAATGCGCATGAAAATTCCTCCCTTGAAGTCGATTCATGGCGACCCCGTCGAGCCGCGAAGGCTGGAAAAACAATCCGTTCCAAAAGCAGCAAGGCGACCGGCGGGATGCGGTTGGAAGCAGTATAGAAAAAAGTTTTGGGATCCGGCGAGCGTTGCGTAAAGTAACCTTCGAGAGACGTTTCGTCGCGCGACCGAGATTCCGTCCGAGGCTTCGGCGGGGGAAGTCGGGAGACAGGCGATTTTCACGGCAGAGGCAACGAGCATGGTCTACACTGCGAATTTTACCCATCCGACGACAGGTAATGTTTGATGAAAGCAACTCAAGACAAGATCGTATCCCTGCATTACACGCTGACCGACGATCACGGCGTCTTGCTCGATTCCAGTCACGGGCGCGAACCGTTCAGCTACCTGCATGGCCACGGTCACATTATCCCAGGCTTGGAGGCGGAGTTGGAGGGTTGTGAGGTGGGGTTCAATGCGGCGATTCAGGTCGCTCCGGCCAAGGGCTACGGCGAGTATAACCCCCAAGCTGTGTTCGAGGTGCCACGGGATCGGTTTCCGCCCAGTGAGGATATCCAGACTGGCATGCAGGTTCAGGGGGAAGGCGAGCATGGGGTTCTGAGTTTTACCGTGGTGGAGGTGAACGACCAGGGCGTGGTTTTGGACGCCAACCATCCGATGGCGGGGAAGACCCTGAACTTCCAGGTCGAGGTGCTGCAGGTACGGGACGCGACGGCGCAGGAATTGGCCCACGGACATAGCCATCCCGACGGTCACGATCACTGAGGACGCTGCGGGTCATCGCGTTGCGATGTTGCAAGCATGGTCATTTGTCAGGGTTGATGTGTAGAATAACAGCGAAAATCAAGCGTTCATTCCGAGGTCTCCCGCACCGTCATGTTGCTGCGATCATTTCCACTCGCCACTGAAGAACCCCCACCCTTCGAGTTGAAGGGTAGCCTGTTTACCTTGACCGTCCTGCATCTTTTTCAACTGGACCGGGCTGCCATCGAGCGGCATCTGGTGGAAAAAATCAAGCAGGCTCCAGGTTTTTTCAACAACACGCCCGTGGTGATCGATCTGGAGGGAATGACCGGCCCCGTGGATGGCGTGGACTTCACTGGGTTGTACGACCTGCTGCGCGGGCATGGCATGGCCCCGGTGGGAATTCGCAACGGCGGTCTGAAATTGCAGGCCGCCGCCCGGTTGGCTGGACTGCCAGTGTTGCCGGAAAGCCGGCCCGTGACCGCCGCCAAAAAAGCCGAGTCATCCGAACCGGTGGCCCGTAACCGAATCGTCAACCATCCGATCCGCTCCGGCCAGCAGATTTATGCCGCCGAGGGCGATCTGATTGTCCTGGGTGCGGTCAGCGCCGGCGCCGAGGTCATCGCCGATGGCAATATTCACGTTTATGGCGCTCTGCGGGGCCGCGCCTTGGCTGGGGTCAAGGGAGACGTCGAGGCCCGAATTTTTTGTCACAGTTTGGAAGCGGAATTGATCTCGATCATGGGCCGCTATCGGATTAGCGAACAAATCGATCCAACCGACCGAGGCAAGGCCGTGCAGATTCACTTGGCGGAAGACCGGCTGGTCATCGAGCCCCTGATCCGCTGATGAACCAGAAGCCGACAAGCCGTTCGGGAATGGCTTCCATTTTAACCAACTTTCGTGGGATAACCGCTTGGCAACCGTCATCGTTGTGACCTCCGGCAAAGGGGGTGTGGGCAAGACCACCACCAGCGCCAGCTTCGCCACTGGCTTGGCCCAACGCGGTTTCCGGACCGTGGTCATCGATTTCGATGTGGGCCTGCGTAACCTCGATCTGATCATGGGTTGCGAGCGCCGGGTGGTGTACGACTTCGTCAACGTGATCAATGGGGAGGCTAACCTGAACCAGGCGTTGATTCGCGACAAGCGCGTGGAGAATCTGTACATCCTGCCGGCCTCGCAGACCCGCGACAAGGAAGCCCTGACCAAGGAGGGCGTCGAGAAAGTGTTGGGCGAACTCAAGCAAAACTTTGAGTACGTGGTCTGCGATTCCCCGGCCGGCATCGAACGGGGCGCGTTGATGGCGCTGTACTTCGCCGACGAAGCGCTGGTGGTCACCAATCCCGAGGTGTCGTCGGTGCGGGATTCCGACCGCATCCTCGGCATTCTGGCCAGCCGTTCGCGCCGCGCCGAACAGGGCGACCCGCCGGTCAAGGAACACCTGGTCCTGGCCCGTTATGCTCCGGAGCGCGCCGACCGCGGCGACATGCTCAGCGTGGATGATGTGTTGGAGATTCTGGGCATTCCGCTGTTGGGGGTGATTCCGGAATCGCAGACCGTCTTGCAATCCTCGAACGCCGGCGTTCCAGTGATTATGGAAGACGGCAGCGAAGCGGGCGCGGCCTATGGCGACCTTGTGGATCGCTTTCTAGGCAAAAATCTCCCGCATCGATTCATCATGACCCAGAAGAAGGGGTTTCTGAAGCGCCTGTTCGGCGGGAGCTGAGCCATGGGCCTGTTCGAAAGTTTCTTTCGCACCACGACCAATAAATCGGCCGCCCTGGCCAAGGAGCGGCTGCAAATCATTGTGGCCCACGAGCGGGGTAGCCGCCGCGGCAGCCCGGATTACCTGCCCGCGCTCAAAAAGGAGTTGCTGGAAGTGGTGCGTAAATACGTGCCGGTCGACCAGAGCCAGATCAAGGTTCATCTGGACCGGGAAGGCGGCTACGAGATCCTGGAATTGAACATCACGCTGCCCGACGAGGAACAGCGTCATGGTCGCGATTAGGATGATCTGAGGGACCAGGATTTGGGGCGAGCCGCATTTCCATGACCGTCGCGGACCACGACGCTCCGCCATCGGCTGACGCCAGTCGGGTGCGGCTGGATCGATGGTTGTGGGCCGCGCGCTTTTTCAAGACGCGCGCGCTGGCGGCCGAGGCGGTCGCCGGCGGCAGGGTGCATATCGGTGGCCAGCGCGGCAAGCCTTCCCGTGCGATCCATCCCGGTGAGATCCTGCAAATTCAGCGCGGTCCCGATGAGTACGTTATTACGGTCAAAGCCTTAAGTATCCGGCGTGGCCCCGCCAAGGAGGC
>JAWOHQ010000354.1:0-5484 GCA_046485105.1 Candidatus Competibacteraceae bacterium
GATGCCGTGCCGGACGGGTCGGCGTTTCAACCGCTGATGACGCTGTACCTGACCGACCGTACTCCGCCCGCCGAAATCGCCCGCGCCCAAGCCTCCGGTCGTATCGCCGCTTGCAAGCTTTACCCCGCTGGCGCGACGACCAACGCCGATGCCGGCGTGACTGATATCCGTAAAATCCATCCGATTCTTGAAGCAATGCAGGCCCACGGAATGCCGTTGTTGATTCATGGCGAAGTCACCGACCCAGAGGTGGATGTCTTCGACCGTGAGGCCGTGTTCATCGACCGGGTGTTGATCCCGGTGATCCGCGCTTTCCCCGCCCTGAAAATCGTGCTGGAACACATCACCACCCAGGACGCAGCGGACTACGTGCGCGCGGCACCGGCCACGGTCGCGGCGACGATTACGGCCCATCATCTGCTTTATAACCGCAACGCCATTTTCCAGGGCGGCATCCGGCCGCATTACTATTGCCTGCCGATTCTCAAGCGCGAGCGCCACCGCCAGGCGCTGCTCCAGGCCGCCGCCAGCGGTCATCCGAAATACTTCCTCGGTACTGACAGCGCCCCGCATCCACGCCATGGCAAGGAAGCTGCCTGCGGCTGCGCGGGCTGCTACACCGCCCATGCCGCGTTGGAACTGTACGCCGAGGCGTTCGACTCGGTCGGCGCGCTGGATCGGCTCGAAGCGTTCGCCAGTTTCCACGGCCCGGACTTCTACGGCCTGCCGCGCAACACCGAAACAGTCACTCTGCGTCGCCAACCGACTCCGGTTCCCGATCGCTTCCCATTCGGCGTGGATGAACTCATTCCCCTGCGATCTGGGGAAACGCTCGGCTGGCGACTCATCTAACTGATAACTGATAACTGATACGGTGCGCGCGTTTTTATCGTTACGCAGCAAAGTACGAACCTCGCGCCAACCGATATCGAGAGACATTTTTGCATAGCCTCGAAGGAGAGGAGTCATCGGTCGATGAACAACAACACGAACCCCGTTTCTTCCCCGCCAGCACTCCTGTGGCACACCCTCCCCGCCGAACAGGTTCTGAGCGAACTGGACACAGAACCCGGCGGCCTGACCGATCAGGAGGCCGCCCGCCGCCTCGAAATTCACGGCCCCAACCAGCTCCCGCCCCCCAAGCGCCATGGGCCGGTGCTGCGGTTCCTGCTCCAGTTTCACAACATCCTGATCTACGTCCTGCTGGTCGCGGCGGTCGTCACCGCCCTGCTGGGGCATTGGGTGGACACCAGCGTGATTCTGGGCGTGGTGATTATCAACGCCATCGTCGGTTTCGTGCAGGAGGGCAAGGCGGAGTCGGCGCTGGCGGCCATCCGCAAGATGCTGTCGCTGAAAGCCACGGTGCTGCGCGACGGCCATCGCCGGGAAATCGCCGCCGAAGCCCTGGTTCCCGGCGACTGGGTGGTCCTGCAATCCGGCGACAAGGTCCCGGCCGACATCCGACTGGTCGAGATCAAAAACCTGCGAATCCAGGAAGCCGTGCTGACCGGCGAGGCGGAAGCCGTCGAGAAAGCCGTCGCCCCGGTGGGGGCGAAGGCGGCGGTCGGCGACCGCACCGACATGGCCTACTCCAGCACCCTGGTGACCTACGGCCAGGGAGTCGGCGTCGTGGTGGCGACCGGCACGGCCACCGAAATCGGCCGCATCAGCACCCTGCTGGAACAGGTGGAAGGGCTGACCACCCCTCTATTGCGGCAGATGGAACAGTTCGGACGCTGGCTGAGCGCGGCGATCATTCTGGTGGCTGGCCTCACCTGGCTCGCCGGCGTGTTCTGGCGGGGGTTGCCGCTCGAGGACATGTTCATGGCGGCGGTCGGCTTGGCGGTGGCGGCGATTCCGGAAGGGTTGCCGGCGATCATGACCGTTACCCTGGCCATCGGAGTCCAGCGCATGGCCGGGCGCAACGCGATCATCCGCCGCCTGCCGGCGGTCGAGACCCTGGGCGCGGTGACCGTGATCTGTTCCGACAAGACGGGTACCCTGACCTGTAACGAAATGACCGTGCAGCGGGTGGTCACCGCCGACCGAATGTTCGAGGTCGGCGGGGTCGGCTATGCGCCGGTCGGCAAGTTCCGCGTCGAGGGGGGAACCCAGATAGCGCTCGACGCGGCGCCGGAACTGCAAGCCATCGCCCGCGCCGGGCTGCTGTGCAACGACGCGGTGTTGCGGGAAGAGCACGGCGAATGGCTCATGGAAGGCGATCCCACCGAGGGCGCGCTATTGACCTTGGCCGGCAAGGCGGAGTTGGACGTCGAAGTGGAACATGCCCGGCTCCGGCGGGTGGACAGCATTCCCTTCGAATCCGAACACCGGTTCATGGCCACCCTGCACCAGCAGGAACCCGGCGAAGGGATGATCTACCTCAAAGGCGCCCCGGAACGGGTGCTGACCATGTGCGCCCAAGAGCAGGGATTGGATTGCACGCAACCGTTGCGCCCCGACTACTGGAGGGAACGGGTCGAGGAACTGGCCGAACTGGGCCAGCGAGTGCTGGCGGTGGCGTACCGTCCGACCCACGAAACCCACTACGAACTGATCTTGGAAGAGATCCAGGAGGGGCTGATCCTGCTCGGCCTGCTGGGCATCAGCGACCCGCCGCGCGAGGAGGCGATCCGGGCGGTGCATCTAGCCCGGGAAGCCGGAATCCGGGTCAAGATGATCACCGGCGACCACGGCGCCACGGCCTGGGCCATCGCCGGACAACTCGGCATCGGCGACGGCCGCCCGGCGCTGACCGGGCCGGAGCTGGAAGCCCTGGACGAGGCGGCGCTGCGCAAGGTAGTGGTGGAGACCGACGTCTACGCCCGCGCCAGTCCCGAACACAAGCTGCGGCTGGTGGCGGCCCTGCAAGCCAATCATCAGGTGGTGGCGATGACCGGCGACGGGGTCAACGACGCCCCAGCCCTGAAGCGGGCCGACGTCGGCGTGGCGATGGGCATGAAGGGCACCGAAGCCGCCAAGGAAGCCTCGGAGATGGTGCTGGCCGACGACAATTTTGCTTCCATCGCCCACGCCGTGGAAGAAGGGCGCACGGTCTACGACAATCTGCGCAAGGCCATCCTGTTCATTCTGCCGACCAACGGCGCGCAGGCGCTGGTAATTATCGCCGCCATTCTGCTCGGCATGACCCTGCCGGTCACGCCAGTGCAAATTCTGTGGGTCAACATGGTAACGGCAGTGACCTTGGCCCTGGCCCTGGCCTTCGAGCCGACCGAGGCCGGCGTGATGCGTCGTCCGCCGCGCCAGCCCGGCGAGCCGCTCCTGAACGGGTTCATGCTCTGGCGGATCGGGTTTGTATCGGTGCTGCTGGTGATCGCGCCGCTGGGGCTGTTCCTATGGGGGACGGCGCATCAGGGTATCTCTCAGGAAGAGGCGCGCACCATGGCGGTGAACGCGCTGGTGGTCGGCGAGATTTTCTACCTGCTCAACAGCCGCTACCTGCATCAGTCGTCGCTCTCCCGGGAGGGCCTGCTGGGCAGCCGCCCCGTCCTGACCACCATCGGCATTCTGCTAGTGCTGCAGCTGGCCTTCACCTACTGGCCGCCCCTGCAACGGTTGCTGGGGACCGCGCCGGTGAGCGCCGCCAGTTGGGGGATTTTCGCACTGGCCGGCCTGGCGGTGTTTTTGCTAGTGGAGGTGGAAAAGGCGGTCTGGCGCCGGATGCGGAACGAGGCGCGGGCGGCGCGGTGACGGTTGGGTCGGCCTCCGCCTAATGCCGCGAACCCGGCGACGGCGGGGGCAGCCGGAAATCGGGAAACCGTTCTTCCTCCCGCCCCGGCCGACCATTGTCGCCCATGATCTCCTCGGCCAGCCGAGCGAAGTCGGCGGGTTCGTCGGCGAGCAGGTTTTCGTACAACCCTGCGTCCCAGCATTCGATCCGGTTGGCGTAGGCCAGTAGAATCACGTCCTCGCGGATACTGACGTAATCCAGCAACCGCCGGGGCAACAGCAGTCGGCCGCTGCCGTCCAGTTCCAGTTCCGTGGCGCCGCGGTGAAAATAGCGCACGAAATCGCGGTTCTTCTTGAGGTACAGATTCAATCGATTGAGTTCGGCGCTGATCCGCTGCCATTCGTTGAGCGGATACAGCGCCAGATGCGGTTCGAAGCCGCGATTGACCACGAACCGGCCCTCCGCCTCGACCGGCAACTGCTTTCTCAGCGCGGCCGGCAGCACGATGCGCGCCTTGGCATCGAGCCGACATTCGAATTCACCGAGAAAGTTCGTCATGGGATTAGCTTAGCATGTCCGAACCCCGCATTGCGCCCCAACCCCGCTGGCAATTCTGGATCGACCGGGGCGGCACGTTTACCGACCTCGTCGCCCGCCGTCCCGATGGCCGGCTGGTGACTCACAAGCTGCTGTCGGATAACCCCGAACATTATCCCGACGCCGCCCTGCACGGAATTCGCGAACTCCTGGGCGTGCCGGCGGATCAGCCGCTGCCCGCCGACCGCATCGCCACGGTGCGGATGGGGACCACCGTCGCCACCAATGCCTTGTTGGAACGCCGGGGCGACCGGACCCTGCTGCTGATCAGCCGGGGCTTCCGCGACGCTCTGCGCATCGGCTACCAGAACCGGCCCAAGTTGTTCGCCCGGCAGATCGTGCTGCCGGAGCTGCTGTACGAGCGGGTGGCGGAAGTCGCCGAGCGGGTCTCGGCGCGCGGCGAGATCGTGACGCCGTTCGATCCCGCCAGCGCCCGCGTTCCACTGGAAGAAGCTTATCAGGCCGGCATCCGCGCCGTCGCCATCGTGTTTCTGCACGGCTATCGCTATCCCGAGCACGAACGGCGGGCGGCGGCGTTGGCGCGGGAGATCGGTTTCACGCAAATCTCGGTCTCGCATGAGGTCAGCCCGCTGATGAAACTGGTCGGGCGCGGCGATACCACGGTGGTGGACGCCTATCTGTCGCCGATCCTGCGCCGCTACGTGGACCGGGTCGCCGCTGAATTGAATGGGGCGCGGCTGTCGTTCATGCAATCCCACGGCGGCCTGGCCGACGCCCGCCATTTCCACGGCAAGGACAGCATCCTGTCCGGCCCGGCCGGCGGCATCGTCGGCGCGGCGCGCACCGCCGCCGAGGCCGGCTTCAACCGGATCATCACCTTCGACATGGGCGGCACCTCCACCGATGTCGCCCATTACGCCGGCGAATACGAACGCGTCTTCGAAACCCTGGTCGCCGGCGTGCGATTGCGCGCGCCGATGCTACACATTCACACCGTGGCGGCCGGCGGTGGCTCGATCTGCCGGTTCGATGGCAGCCGGCTGCGGGTCGGGCCGGAATCGGCCGGCGCTGATCCGGGACCGGCTGGTTACCGGCGCGGCGGGCCGTTAACCGTGACCGATTGCAACGTGCTGCTCGGGCGGATTCAGCCGGCGTTCTTTCCTCGCGTGTTCGGCCCCCGCCAGGATCAACCACTGGATCGGGAAATCGTCGGCCAGCGGTTCGCGGCGCTCGCC
>JAWOHQ010000500.1:0-6509 GCA_046485105.1 Candidatus Competibacteraceae bacterium
GACTTGCTTCTCTGCATCCGTCAATTTCTCCCATTCGGTTTTAGAATAAGCAAAGACGAGCTCTCGTCGAATACGCGACCTACCAGATGAACAGCCAGCTTTTCGTCCAGAAATACCAACTTTACCTGCCCGACCGCGAAGAACTCCGCCGCGAACTGGAACTCACCCTGCAACTCGCCGACGACAGCGTCCGCGACGAAAAGCCATGAAAACCGCCCTCGCTCAGTTCCAGACTCTCCCGCTCAAGGACGCCGCCCGCCAGTTTCTCGCCCGGCTCGGTTACCAGAGCGACAAATTCATCGCCGGGGCCGGTTCCACGCCGCAGGACTTCCTCGATCTCTTCGGCTCCAGCCATGCCTTCGATCCGGCCAAGGCTTTCGTCGCCGAGTGGAAAACCGCCGATCTCCTCTTCCAGCTCACCGATCAGGAACTCAGCCGCGAATCCAGCCTCTTCACCGACACCTCGGTTCAAGCCGGTCTCCTGAAGTCCTATGTCTTCATCGCCATCGAGCTGCAAGGCGACGACTACGCCCGCGGCAAATTCTCCGCCAGCGCCCGGCAGATCAACCGCCTCTTCCCCATGCCCGTCATGGTGCTCTTCAAGCACCAGGGCCGTCTCACCATCGCCGTCATCAACCGCCGCGCGAACCACCTCGACGCGAGCAAGGACGTCCTCGGCAAAGTCACCCTCATCAGCGGAATCGACCTCGCCCGGCCCCATCGCGGCCACCTGTATATTCTTGAGTCGCTGTCGGTGCCCAAGCTGGTCCACCCGCAAAAGAAGCCCATCGCCGACTTCGACACCCTCCACGCCGCGTGGGAGCAGATTTTCAACGTCGAACTGCTCAACGAGCGCTTCTACCGCGAGCTGGCCAACTGGTATTTCTGGGCGCTCCCGCAGGTCGAGTTTCCCGCCGACCTCGAACCCGACGATGAAAAGCGCCGCGCCACCGGTCTCATCCGCCTGCTCACCCGCCTGATCTTCTGCTGGTTCCTCAAGGAAAAGGGCCTCATCCCCGAGAAACTGTTCCACCCTACCGACCTGGAAAAAATCCTCACCGCCCTGGATGACGACCGCTCCACCTACTATCAGGCCATCCTGCAAAACCTCTTCTTCGCCACGCTGAATCAGCGCATGGGCAAGGACGCCAAAGGCCAGCCCTACCGCGTCTTCGCCAAGGATGAAGGCTTCCTCAAGAACCGGGCCACCTACGACGTCAACAACCTCTACCGCTACGAAACCCTCTTCCGCGACGCCCCGGAAGCCGCCCTCGCTCACTTCGCCGACATCCCGTTTCTCAACGGCGGCCTCTTCGAGTGCCTCGACCGCACCGAGGACGGCACCGGCAAGAAGCGCTACCTCGATGGTTTCTCCCGCAACGACAAAAAGCGTCCCGCCGTTCCCAACCGCCTTTTCTTCGGCGGCGAACAGGAATCCGACCTCTCCGCCGCCTATGGCGACACCAGGCGCAGAAGGGAAAAGGTCTCCGGCCTGATCCGCATCCTGAACCGCTACAAATTCACCATCGTCGAGAACACCCCTATCGATCAGGAAATCGCCCTCGACCCGGAACTGCTCGGCAAGGTTTTCGAGAACCTCCTCGCCTCCTACAACGAGGAAACCAAGACCACCGCCCGCAAGCAGACCGGCTCGTTCTACACTCCGCGCCCCATCGTGGACTAGGGGTTTGGGGATCAATGGAACAGAAAACCGGGATAAGCACTGATAAGTGCTGATATATGTTTGATTATCGGTCTTTAATTTTTGATCTATAGGCACCTTGCGGCTGACCGTGGTACTGATCTTCGCCTCCCAAGCCGATCCCAACCATCCTGATTCAGGTCTACTGCAGTTCGTCCCTGGTCTTCAGCCTCATGGACTGTTCGAGGTGGCGGCCAAGGCCCGGTAAAGCGTGGCACGGTGGACCTTGAGTAGTTTGGCCACTACCGGGATCGAACGGCCTTCCCCGACCAGTCGCTCAGCGAGCAGGAGTTGATCGCCGGTCAGCTTGGTGGGGCGCCCGAAGCGAACTCCCCGCGCCCGGGCGGCCACGCGCCCCGATCGAGTCCGTTCGTGGATTAACTCCCGTTCGAACTCCGCGATCCCGGCAAAAACGGTCAGGACCATCCGACCCGCCGGCGACGTCGTATCGGCCCAAGGCTCATGGAGCGAACGAAGGCCGGCTTCAACCACCTTGAGCTGCTCGGCGATTTCCAAGAGGTCCCGCGTCGAGCGGGCCAGTCGATCGAGGCGAGAGACCACCACCACATCCCCGGCCCGGAGCTGGTCCAGCAAGCGGTTGAGTTCCGGACGCGCCCGCTGCGCGCCCGAAAGCTTCTCCTCGTAAATGCGTTCGCAGCCGGCTCCTTTCAAGGCGACTTGCTGCAGGGTGAGATGTTGGTCCTCGGTGGACACTCGGGCGTAGCCGATGAGCATGGACAGCCACTGTGTTGCAAAGATCATCGCAAAATAGTTTAGTTTCGCGACTGACTTTTGCAACCTGTGCGGGGCCGGCAAAACCCTGCTATTTCCAGCCGTTCCTGAACCTTGCTGCCGGTGTCGCGAAACTTACGATTTATGCAACTTAGTTTGTACGGGGAGTCCCCATGCCGGTCCGTTTCTTGACCGCCGAGCAGCGCCAGCACTACGGCGGTTATGCCGGGCCTCCGACCGCGGAGGATCTGACACAATTTTTTTATTTGAATGACGCTGACCTGGCGCTCATTGCACCCCGACGCGGGAATCACAACCGCCTCGGACTGGCCCTGCAGCTCACCACCGTCCGCTTTCTGGGCACCTTCCTGGAGGACCCCCTGGCCGTACCGGATACGGTCCTGCGCTACCTGGCGCGGCAACTGAACAGCGCCGATCTGAATGGCCTCGAAGCCTACCGGACCGGCGAACAGCGCTGGGATCATGCGGCGGAGATTCGCACCCGCTACGGCTACCGCGACTTTACCGATCAGGAAGCGGGCTTCCGCTTGGCCCGCTGGCTCTATGGCCTGTGCTGGACGGGGACCGAACGGCCCGGCGTCCTGTTCGAGCGCGCCACCGACTGGCTGCTCTCGTACCAGGTACTGCTGCCGGGGGCCAGCGTCCTGGAACGCTTCGTCGCGCGGGTCCGCCGCCGGGTCGAGAAGCGTCTATGGCACACCCTCGGGCAAGGCATTACGGCCGAGCAGCAAACCCAGCTCGAACAATTGCTGAAGGTGTCACCGGGGAGTCGAACCTCCCCGCTCGACCAGCTCCGCTCCGGGCCGGTCACGGTCAGCGGGCCGTCCCTGGTTCGGGCCCTGCAGCGCCTAAAATCCGTCCGCGACCTCGGGTTGACGCGGCCGATCCCCGCCGCCCTTCCCCCGAGCCGCTTGGCTTTGCTGGCTCGGTTCGCGGCGTCCGCCAAGGTGAGCGTGATCCAGCGGCTCCCTGCGGCCCGGCGCCTGGCCACACTGGTGGCCTTCGTGCAGAGTCTGGAAGCCACCGCCCAAGACGATGCCTTGGAGGTCTTGGAAATCCTGCTGCGCGACCTGTTTGTCGATGCCGTGAGGGCCGACCGGAACGCACGGCTGCGCACTCTCAAAGACCTGGATCGGGCCGCCCTGACCTTGGCCGAAACCTGTGCCTTGTTGTTGGATGAGGCCGTACCGGACCGCGAACTGCGATCCCGCATGTTGGCCCGGACCCCACCCGAGGTGCTGGAACAGGCGTTGCGTCAGGTCCAGGCGCTGACCCGGCCGCCCCATGATGTTTATTTCCGGGAACTGGACCACCACTACCGGAGTGTCCGGCGGTATCTGCCCGCCCTGCTAGAGCACCTGCGATTCGGCGCCAGTCCAGCCGGAGCCCCCGTCGTCGCCGCCTTGGACTGGCTGCGGGTGAATGCCAGCCGCGCCAAGCCCGCGAACGACGCGCCCCGTGCGGTCATCGCCAAGGCCTGGCAGCACCATGTGCTCGACGAGAAGGATCAGGTGAACCTGCGCGCCTACACCTTTTGCGTGCTGGATGAACTCCGCGCGGCCTTGCGCCGGCGTGACGTGTTCGCCACCCCCAGCTGGCGCTACGCCGATCCCCGGGTCGGATTATTGTCCGGGGCGGAATGGGAAGCGGCCCGTCCGATCATCTGCCGCACCCTGGGACTCCCGGCCGATCCGCAACCCATCCTGGCCACCCTGGCGGAAGAGCTGGATCAGACCTATCGCGAGGTGGCGGCACGCCTGCCGGAGAACCCGGCCGTGCGGTTCGAAACCCAAGGCGACCAGACCGACCTGATCGTCAGTCCGCTCGATAAGTTGGAGGAACCGCCGTCGCTGATTCAACTGCGGGAGGCCGTCGCCGCGCGGCTGCCGCGGGTCGATCTGCCGGAAATCCTGCTGGAGATCGCGGCCCGGACGCGCTTTACCGAGGCGTTCACTCATCTCACCGCGCGCACCGCCCGCGTCCAGGATCTGGCCATCAGCGTGTGCGCGGTCCTACTGGCCGAGGCCTGCAACACCGGCCCCGGACCTCTGGTCCGCCGGGACATTCCGGCCCTGAAACGCGACCGCCTGGCCTGGGTAGACCAGAATTACGTGCGCGAGGACACCTTGATCGCCGCCAACGCCATGCTGGTGGCGGCGCAAAGCCGGATCGCCCTGGCCCAGGCCTGGGGCGGCGGTGAAGTCGCCTCGGCGGATGGCCTGCGCTTCGTGGTCCCGGTGCGCACGGTCCACGCCGGCCCGAATCCCAAGTATTTCGGTACCGGCCGCGGCGTCACCTGGTACAACCTGGTCTCGGACCAGTTCACTGGCCTCCATGCCATCACCGTCCCCGGCACCCTCCGCGACAGCCTGATTCTCCTGGCCGTGGTCTTGGAACAGCAGACCGAACTGCAGCCCACCCAGATCATGACCGATACCGGCGCCTACAGCGATGTGGTGTTCGGCCTGTTCCGGCTGCTCGGCTATCGTTTCAGCCCCCGGCTCGCCGATGTCGGCGGTACCCGGTTCTGGCGGATCGACCCCACGGCCGATTACGGTGAGTTCAATGCCGTGGCCAAGTCCCGCATCAATACCACCCTGATTGCCCAGCACTGGGATGACCTGTTGCGCCTGGCGGGTTCGCTGAAACTGGGGAAGGTACCGGCCACGGGCATCATGCGCGTCCTGCAACGAGGGGAAAGTCCTACCCGACTCGCCCAAGCTCTGGCCGAGTTCGGCCGTCTCGAAAAGACCCTTTACCTCCTGGCGTACCTGGACGACGAAACCCGGCGCCGCGCCACGCTCACTCAACTGAATCGCGGCGAGGGGCGGCATAGCCTGGCCCGCGCCCTGTTTCATGGCAAGCGTGGCGAACTGCGCCAGCGTTACCGGGAAGGCCAGGAAGACCAACTCGGGGCGCTGGGGCTGGTGGTCAACGTCATCGCGTTATGGAACACCCTGTATATGGAAGCCGTGCTGACTCAGTTGCGTCAGGAAGGTTATCCGGTCCGCGACGAGGACGTGGCCCGGCTCTCACCTCTGATCTTCGAGCACATCAACTTGTTGGGACGTTATTCGTTTACCGTTCCAGAAGTCGTGATTCGGGGCGAACTCCGACCGCTACGCGATCCGGCCGAGGAGGACGCCTGAGCCATTCCAGGAGAAGCCTACCGGCTTAACCCGGTTTTCTGTTCCATTGATCCCCAAACCCCTTCGTCATCCAGAACGATCCGCTCGGAACCGCGGCGATCGGTGGGATCGGAGGTTGGCTTGGATACGGGTACCCGGGACTTTACAACGCCGTGGCCATCGAGTTCGACACGTACTTCAACTCGATTCCGGACGTGACGACGGCTGACCCGAACGGCAACCACGTAGCCATCCACAGGTCGTTGGGGACCGATCCCATCGATGCCGTGTACGTGGGGAGTCTCGTGCACGCGGATCCGAACCCGGGCGTCACGCTCAACGACGGGCGGGATCACCTGGTAAGCATCGCCTACACGCCTGGAGCCTTCAGCGTGAGTCTCGACGGCCATCTCCTGTTCGGTGGCCCGGTGGAACTGGACCTCGCGTCGGTGCTTGGTTCGAACGAGGCTTACGTGGGATTCACGGCGGGCACCGCGGCCACCAGCGAAAGCCACGACATCGTCGACTGGCAACTGCAGCCGGTTCCTGAGCCCGCCTCTCTGCTGCTCGTTGGCACGGGCCTCTTCAGCCTGCTAGCCTGGCGCAGGTGGCGCGGATAGCACAGCGGGTGAAAGGGCCTCGTCTACGTTCTCGCCGACCCCTGGTGGTCGCGGTGGAACCAAGCGAGACGCACGCTCAGGAGCGGGAACTCCGAGCGCTGGTTGAGTGACGTGCAGGCGCGCAAGCCTTCCGTGCGCACGCTTCCCATCGTGCCCAAGGCAATCGCGCTGATGCCGTAGCCAGGCAGGGTACGCACCGCGTACCTTTTTTAGGCCTGATGGTACGCGGTGCGTACCCTGCCGATGCCCGCCTTCCGCAACCTCCCCCTCCGGTCGGCCCGCGCCTCACGCATCGTCCCGGTCCGC
>JAWOHQ010000503.1:0-4958 GCA_046485105.1 Candidatus Competibacteraceae bacterium
GCGGTTGCAAACCACGACTGGCGCGCAATATCTGGGACGACTGGATGCGATCGCGGAAGATATCGTCAAGATCACGATCCGCCGAGCCGGCGGCACGGTGACGCTATCCCTGCGCGCCGGCGACATCACTTCGGCGGAAGTGGTGTACTGAAGGAAATCCACCCAGGTAACCGTTCGCTCCCCTCGTCCGCGGGCGGGAGAATCGTTACCCGCGCACCATACCGACGTTTATCCTCTGTTCTGGATTCGTGGCCAGTCCGACCGTTCAATCTTTCCCCCGGTTCCCGCCGGGCGGAAAGGCCGGTTGCGGAAAGAGGGTCACATTGTCCCCGCCTTCCACCGGACGGATCTTGCCGACCCCCTCCCGCTCCACCTCGTCGATCCTGACGACATAATGCAAGGGAATGAAGGTCCGCCGGACTCCCGCGAATTCGTTCTGCAACTTTTCCTCGGCCGGATTGACCAGCACGCTCGACCGTTCGCCAAAGATCAATTCCTCCACTTCGATGAAGCCGTAGAGTTCGCCCTGATGGATGCTCCGAGCATAGAGTTCGTACAGCTTGCCCTGGTTGACAAACAGGAGCCGGTAAATACTTTTGGCGATCTTGGACATGGACGATCCGGTAGCGGTCGGAGATAGACGATGAGGCAATCTAAACCTGTTTGCCGCAACGGGCAAATCCCATCTCCGGCGGTCGTCTAAAACCGAGTCCCCCGCTCGACAAAACCAGCTCTTACAAGCCAATTCCCCGATAACCTGGCTATATCGGGAAGCTACATCTGCTACACGGGCGCGGGCTCAGCGAGCGCTGGCGCGGTTTGTTACGCTTCGCGGCGCTAATTCCCCGCATGTTCCGCAATTAGGACAACCATTTTCGGAGCCCGCAACAATGTTATGCTTCCATTTCGTTAATCCTCCTCCAGTCCACACCCCAGGCCCGCAGGATCTTCCCGATGAACCACTCCCTCATCACCCGCGAACTGTTCGATGATGTCATGGTGCCCAACTACGCCCCGGCGGCGATCGTGCCGGTGCGCGGCGCAGGTTCCCGTTTGTGGGATCAGGACGGTCGGGAATACCTCGATTTCGCCGGCGGCATCGCCGTCAACGTGCTGGGCCACGCCCATCCACGTCTGGTCGCCGCCTTGACCGAACAGGCCCACAAACTCTGGCACGTCAGCAACGTCCTGACCAATGAACCGGCCTTGAAGCTGGCTCGCCGGTTGTGCGAACTGACTTTCGCCCAGCGGGTGTTCTTCGCCAATTCCGGGGCCGAGGCCAACGAAGCCGCGCTCAAGCTGGCCCGCAAATACGCCGCCGACCACTTCGGTCCGGACAAGCGCGAGATCATCGCCTTCACCCAGTCGTTTCACGGCCGCACCCTGTTCACCGTCACGGTCGGCGGCCAGCCCAAATACACCGAGGGCTTCGAGCCGCTGCCCCCGGCCATCACCCATGCACCGTTCAACGATCTGGCCGCCTTCGCCGCCGCCATTTCCGAGCGCACCTGCGCGGTGATCCTGGAACCGGTGCAGGGCGAAGGCGGCGTGACCAGCGCCACCCCGGAATTTCTCCAAGGCGTACGCGAACTCTGCGACCGCCACCAGGCGTTGCTGATCTTCGACGAGGTGCAATGCGGCAACGGGCGCAGCGGGCATCTCTACGCCTACATGGGTTACCACGTCATTCCCGATATTCTGACCACCGCCAAGGGCCTGGGCGGCGGCTTCCCCATCAGCGCCATGCTCACCACCGCTCCCATCGCCGCCAGCCTCAACGTCGGCAGCCACGGGACCACCTACGGCGGCAATCCGTTGGGCTGCGCGGTCGCCGGGGCGGTGCTGGATTTGATCGGCGACCCCGAATTGCTGGCTGGAGTGCGCCACAAACACGCGGTGTTCATGGCTGGACTGCGCGCCATCAACGAACGGCTCGGGGTGTTCCGGGAACTGCGCGGCCAAGGCTTGCTACTGGGGTGCGAACTGGAAGAGCCCTGGCGGGGCCGGAGCCGGGATTTCATCAAGGCCGCCCTGGAGGAAGGACTGCTGGTGTTGGTGGCCGGACCGGATGTAATCCGGCTCGCTCCGTCGCTGATCATCCCTGATGAATTGATCGAAGCCGGTCTGGAACGTCTCGAACGGGCGATCACGCGACTCACCACCGGGTGATATCGTCGGTGACCAGGCGCTGGCCAGCCAGATCCCGCGAGTCGCCAACTCCCCTGAACGCGACCCGCTCCCGACCGATCCGGCGGCGCCGCGCCATCAAGCCTGGACGCATTGGTAGCGAATGAGATCGGGATTATTGTCCAGGACTACCTGCCCGAGACTGATGACGCCATGATCGTGCAGGGCGATGTCCTCGCGCCGCACGAAAAATCGCGCGCCGTTGTCCAGCAACAAATAGGTGCCGTTGGTGCTGTGATCCGCCAGCACGAACTTGCCCTGCCGGAACTGGATGTCCGCATGACTGCGGGAGACCAGCTCCCGGTCCACCATCAGGCTGCTGCGGTCGCCGCGTCCCATGGTGAAGGCTTGCGCGCTGGGCAGCAATTCGACCCGTTTACCGCGATACTCCAGAATCAGACGGGAATAAAACAGGCTGCGCAAGACCTCCTGAGCCCCGGTGGACATCTGAGTCAGGCTATTGGAATCCTGCCAAATGACTTCGAAAAGCTCCATCTCGTCCTGCTTGCCCCGGACCCACGTCAGACCGAGACTTCGGGTGATTTGACCGAGATCGGACGGCAGGTGTTCGACCGTTTCGCGGGTCGTGATGATCTGATCGGCTTTGGAGAGCGACACCATTCGGGCGGCGACATTCACCGCATCGCCGAACACGTCGTTCTGTTCGAGCAGCACCAACCCGTAGTGCAAGCCGATTTTGCAAGCGATTCCCAGTTCCGCCAGCATCGGGTCTTCCTTAACGGCCTGATGCATCTCGCAGGCGGCGCGCACGGCCTGTTCCGCGTCTGGAAACCGGCTCATGATCTCGTCGCCGATGGTCTTGATCACCGCGCCACCATGAGCGGCGGTTCTGACCGCGAATGCATCCAGCACCCGCGTCTCGATCTGCCGCGCGCGCAGATCGCCGTATTGCTCGAACAGGCGGGTGCTGCCGCAGATATCGGCGAACAACACGCTCGCGGATATCTTCTGCGCCGCCGCGACCGTTTCCCCCTGTTCCGCCATCAGGCTGCTCAATTTTGGCTTCATCGACCGTACCCCCACATGATCGCCGGTTTCAGTCATAGCCGCGCGCCTGCAAGTCGGCAATGATGCACCGCACGTTGTCGCACGCGACGCGCTCGTAGCGCTGGCGGAAAAATTCCGTGAAGAAAAAGGTTGGCCGATTTTGCAGGGACCGCAGGAAGCGCAGTTGGGCGGGATAGTAGTCCACATCGGCCAAGTCCGCGCACTCGGCGCGAATCCGGCGTCCGTCCCGCTCGCACTCATCCCAGGACCGACCGAAACCGGACAGGTCGATGTCCACGATGAACCGCTCGTCCGGGTGGCGCGGTGCCTCGCGGTGCGTAGTGATCAGGATCAAATCCCATACCCGCCGCCGAAAATCCAGGTTGGCGTTCCCTTGGAAGTAACGCTCGAACAGTTCGGCGCTGCGAAGTTCGTTATCAATCGCCCCAGGCTGGTAGATCGCGTCGTGCAACCACAACGCCAGTTCCACGGCATCAGGATCCTCCATCCCGGCCATCGCCTGGTCGAACTCGTTCAGACAGTGCCGGATATGATCCATCGTGTGGTAATGACGATGCGGCTCGCCATAGAGTTCGGCCAACCGGGCGTAAACCGTTGCCGCGGTGGTCGACCCGCCCGCCAGACAGCGCGCCCACAGCGCCGCGAAGCGCGCCTTTTCCCGGTTCGGACGTTCCAATGACCGGCTCGAATTGGCAATATCTCTGGATCGTTCGTACATCCCCGACCTCCTGAATTACTGATCCACTCCTCTTCCACTCGCCTGACGCCACACTGCGAGCGTCATCCGTCGCGCTCCCGCGCCAAGAAGTCCTGAATCAACCGCCACGCCATGCTCATCGGACTGGGCAGGCCGGGCAAGGCCTCGGGCGCGAACCAGCGGGCGTCGAGCAACTCCTCCCCGTCCGCCCGCACCTCGCCCTCGGCATACTCGGCGGTAAAGGCGACCATCAGCGAATGAGGGAACGGCCACGACTGACTGGCGAAATAATGCAGGTTCCGCACTCGAATTCCCACCTCCTCGGCGACTTCCCGATGCAGGGCCTGTTCCAGAGTCTCGCCCGCCTCCACAAATCCCGCCAGCACGCTGTACACCCCCGGCGCGAAACGCGGCGCGCGGGCCAGCAGGATCTCCCGACCGCGCTGGATCCGCACCATCACCACCGGAGACAGCCGCGGATAGGCCTCCAGGCCGCAGGCCGGACATTGCCGGACCCGCTGATTCCCGAGCCGCTGGGTCTGGGCGCCGCACCGCCCGCAAAACTGATGCGTGCGGTCCCATTCGATGAGTTGCAAGGCGTGTCCGGCCACCCCGAGCAGGCGCTCGTCCAGCCGGGTCCACAGGCCGCGCACGCTTTCGAACCGTAGCCCCGGCGGGGGCGAGGCATCGCTCGCCTCGGCGGCGTGACAGGGGCGGTCGCCCAGCGTCCCCAGGTACAGACAGCGCGCGGGTGGCCATTTGGCGAACGGCCACCGCGAAGCCACCGGCAACTCGACCCCGGTGGCGGTGGGCCGCACCAGCAGTTCGTCCCCGGCGAACACCAACCACCAGGCCGGATGATCGATCTCCGCGGCGGGCAACGGCGCCGGCTGGAAATCATCAGGCAATATCAACATGAGCGGTGGTTCCCGGATTTCATCAGTTCATTCTCTCGATCAATCATCGTCGCCACTGGGCTAGTTCGCGGCGGCGGACCTTACCGTTGGCGGTGCGCGGCAGGGTATCGATGAAAATGATCTCGCGG
>JAWOHQ010000504.1:0-7396 GCA_046485105.1 Candidatus Competibacteraceae bacterium
TCGTTCCGCGACCGCCATCACCGCTGGGACCCCAAGAACCAGCGCCCCGAACTCTGGAATCTCTACAACGGTCGAGTCCATAAAGGCGAGAGCATTCGGGTGTTTCCGCTTTCCAATTGGACCGAACTGGATGTCTGGCAGTACATTCATCTGGAGAGTATTCCCATCGTGCCGTTATACCTGGCCGCCGAACGGCCGGTCGTCGAGCGCGACGGTACGCTGATCATGGTGGACGACGAGCGGATGCCGCTGGCGCCGGGCGAAACGCCACGCCTGGAATGGGTCCGGTTCCGCACCCTGGGTTGCTACCCGTTAACCGGCGCGATCCGCTCCCATGCCACGACTTTGCCAGAGATCATCCAGGAGATGCTGCTGGCCCGTCACTCGGAACGCCAGGGCCGGTTGATCGACCACGACGCCGCCGGTTCCATGGAAGAAAAGAAACGCCAAGGGTATTTTTGAATCATGTCCCACGCCTCCCCACTGATCGAATCCGACATCCAGGCCTACCTGGACACCCACGAACGCAAGGACCTGTTGCGCTTCATCACCTGCGGCAGCGTCGATGACGGCAAAAGCACCTTGATCGGGCGGTTGCTGTACGACACCCAGTTGATCTTCGAGGATCATCTGGCCGCCGTGCGCCGCGACACCACCAAGTACGGCACCACCGGCGAGGAGCTGGATCTGGCGTTGCTGGTGGACGGCTTGCAGGCCGAGCGCGAGCAGGGCATCACCATCGATGTCGCCTACCGGTACTTCTCGACCGAGAAGCGCAAATTCATCATCGCCGATACCCCCGGCCACGAACAGTACACCCGCAACATGGCCACTGGCGCCTCGAACGCCCAGCTGGCCATCCTGGTGGTGGACGCCCGCAAGGGGGTGCAGGTCCAGACCCGCCGCCACAGCTTCATCGTGTCGCTGCTGGGCATTCACCATCTGGTCCTGGCGATCAACAAGATGGACCTGGTCGGATTCGATGCCGCGGTGTTCGAGCGGATCCGCGAGGAATATCTGGAGTTCGTGGCCCAGTTGGGGGTGCGGGATGTGCGCTGTATCCCGGTGTCCGCGCTGCGCGGCGATAATGTGGCGCGGCCGTCCACCGCCATGCCTTGGTATGACGGGCCGACCCTGCTCCAGTTGCTGGAGGAGATCGAGGTGGCGGCCGACCGCAACCTGCGCGATTTCCGTTTCCCGGTGCAATACGTCAACCGCCCCAGTCCGGATTTTCGCGGCTTCTGCGGCACTGTCGCCGCTGGAGTGGTGCGGCCGGGCGACGACGTGGTGGCGTTGCCCTCGGGTCGGCGCAGCCAGGTCGCGGCCATCGTCACCGCCGATGGGAAGCTGACCGAGGCGTTTGCCGGACAGGCGGTGACCCTGACCCTGCGCGATGAAATCGACGTCAGTCGCGGCGACTTGCTGGTCCATCCGGACCAGTTGCCGGCGGTGGCGGATACCTTCGACGCCAGGGTGGTGTGGATGGCGGACGCGCCGCTGTTGCCGGGTCGCCAGTACGACCTGAAGCTGGGGACGCGCCTGCTGCCGGCCACCCCAACTGTGTTGCATCACCGCATCGACATCAACACGCTGGAGCACCAACGCGCCGATGAACTGGGCTTGAACGAGATCGGCTATTGTCGGGTCGCCCTGAACCAGCCCATGCCTTTCGATCCCTACGAGGAATGTCCGGGAACCGGCGCTTTCATCTTCATCGACCGGCTGAGCAATATCACGGTCGGCGCCGGCCTGATCGTGCGGCCGGTGACCCAGCCGCTGATCGACAAGTCGCGCAACGTGGTCTGGCACGAGCACAAAGTCACCCGGGCGCAGCGGGCCAACCAGAAGGCGCAGCGACCGTGCGTGATCTGGCTGACCGGGTTGTCCGGTTCGGGGAAATCCACCTTGGCCAACGCGTTGGAGCAGCGGTTGATCCAACGCGGTTACCACAGCTATCTCCTGGACGGCGACAACGTCCGTCATGGCTTGAACCAGGACCTGGGTTTTTCCAAGGAGGAACGGGTCGAGAACATCCGGCGAATCGGTGAGGTGGCGGCGCTATTCGCCGATGCCGGCCTGATCGTGATCACCGCGTTCATTTCACCGTTTCGCGCCGACCGGGCGCTGGTCCGGGCGCTGGTCCCGGAAGGCGAGTTTTTCGAGATCTATGTCCAGGCTTCGCTGGAGGCCTGTGAGCGTCGCGATCCCAAGGGTCTGTACGCCAAGGCCCGCGCCGGGGTGATCCAGGATTTCACCGGCATCGATTCGCCCTACGAGTCGCCGGAACGGCCGGAACTGGTGCTCGATACCGAGCGGAATTCCGTTGAAACCAACGTGGAGCGCTTGCTGAACCATCTGACCGAACGGCGGGTGTTGCGTGGGTCTTAAGTAGCGAGGCGGGCGCGCATGGGATGGGAAGCCTGGTTTACCGCCGGCCTGATTCTGAGCCTGCTGGGTATTTTGAGCGCGACCCGCGCCGCGCCGGACCTAGTCTTTTTGGGCGGGTTGATCCTGCTGGTGCTGGTGGGGATCGTGCCGGCGGGGCAAGCCTTCGGGGGGCTGGCCAATCAAGGGGTAATCACGGTCGGGGCGCTGTACGTGGTGGTGGCCGGAATGCGGGAGACCGGCGGCGTGCAGTGGCTGGTGCAGCGGGTGCTGGGGCGACCGAAGTCGCTGGCCCGGGCTCAGGTGCGGTTGATGCTGCCGGTGATGGGGCTGAGCGCCTTTCTCAACAACACGCCGGTAGTGGGAATGCTGATCCCGGCGGTGAGCGAATGGGCGCGCAAGTACCAGTTGCCGGTCTCCAAGTTGATGATCCCACTGAGCTATGCGGCGATTCTGGGCGGCACCTGCACGCTGATCGGCACCAGCACCAATCTGGTCGTGAACGGCCTGCTGATCGACCGCGCCGGTATTTCCCTGGGCATGTTCGCGATCACGCCAATCGGGTTGCCGGTCGCGGTGATCGGACTGGCTTTCGTGGTGCTGACCAGTCGCTGGCTGTTGCCGGATCGGCGGCCGGCGGTGTCGCCGAGCGACGATCCGCGCCGCTATACCCTGGAAATGCTGGTCGATCCAGCCGGTCCTCTGGTCGGGCAGACGATTGAAGCCGCCGGGCTGCGCCATTTGCCGGGCTGCTATTTGATGGAGGTGGATCGCGACGGAGTCATCCTGCCGGCGGTGTCGCCCCGGGAGCCGTTGTGCGCTGGAGATCGGCTGATCTTTGTCGGCGTGGTGGAATCCGTCGTGGATTTACAACGCATCCGCGGATTGACGCCGGCGCCCAACCAGGTGTTCAAGCTGGCCGAGCGTCGCAGCGAGCGGATGCTGGTCGAGGCGGTGGTGTCGAATACCTGTCCCCTGGTGGGACAGACCATTCGAGATGGCCGATTTCGCAATCGGTACAAGGCGGTCGTGATCGCGGTGGCGCGCAACGGCGAACGGTTGCGGGGCAAGATCGGCGACATCACGCTGCGTCCAGGCGATATTCTGCTGGTCGAGGCCGGGATCGGGTTTCTGGAGGCCCATCGCGGCAACCGGGACTTTTTTCTGGTCAGCCCGGTGCCGGATTCGCGACCTCCCCGCTACGAGCGCGGGGCGTTGGCGCTGGGGATTCTGCTGGCGATGGTGCTGGTGGCCGGTATCGGCTGGGTTGGGATGTTCGAGGCGGCCCTGGCGGCGGCCGGGTTGATGGTGTTGACCCGCTGCGTGAGCGTCGAGGGCGCCCGGCACAGCATCGACTGGTCGGTGTTGTTGTTGATCGCGGCGGCATTCGGGATCGGCGCGGCGCTGGATAGCACCGGACTGGCCCGCGCGGTGGCGCTGGGCCTGGTGGAGTTGGCGGGTGACTCGCCGGCGCTGAACCTGGCCATGATCTATCTGGCGACGGCGCTGTTTACGGCGCTGATCAACAATAACGCGTCGGCGTTGCTGATGTTTCCGATCGCCCAAGCGGTCACCGACAGCTTGCAGGTCGGGTTGTTGCCGTTCGCCCTGGCGGTGATGATGGCGGCTTCGGCGGAGTTCTCGACGCCCATCGGTTATCAGACGAATCTGATGGTGTACGGCCCCGGCGGTTATCGCTTTTCCGATTATCTGCGGGTGGGCTTGCCGCTGAATGCGGTCGTGGGCTGCGTGTCGCTGGGCATGATTCTGTGGCTGTATTTTTGAGAGGTTTTTTGTCTGGCCACCACTTCCCGGACTGGGCTCCCGCCAAGTTCGCGCCTCAGGAATCCTTATCCTTATCCTTTCCCAACAACGTCTCTTTCCCCAGCAACGCCACCACGCTGCTCTGCCAGGAAGATTGAGCGGGCGGCGCCGGCGTGGCTTCCTTGAAAACCCCATGGGCCATCAACCGTCGGTAGCGCTGCTCCAACAGATCTTCCGTACCCAAATTGTCCAGTTGCCGCAACTGTTCCAGCAACAGGGCGCGCAGGGTGTCCGCCATTTGTTCCCGGTCGCGGTGCGCGCCGCCGGGCGGTTCGGGAACGACGCCGTCGATCAGATGCAGTTTCAGCAACCGGTCCGCGGTCAATCCCATGGCCTCGGCGGCTGCGGGCGCTTGGTCGGCGTTCTTCCACAGGATCGCCGCGCAGCCTTCCGGCGAGATCACCGAATAGGTGCTGTACTGCAACATCAGCACCCGGTCGCCCACGCCGATGGCCAGCGCCCCGCCGGATCCGCCCTCGCCGATCACCGTGCAAATCACCGGCGTCCGCAATCGGCTCATCTCGAACAGATTACGGGCGATGGCCTCGCTCTGGCCGCGTTCCTCGGCGCCGATGCCCGGATAGGCACCGGGCGTATCGATAAAGGTGAACACCGGCAACCGGAACCGCTCGGCCAGCTTCATGAGCCGCAGCGCCTTGCGATAGCCTTCCGGGCGCGGCATGCCGAAATTGCGGTAAATCTTCTCCTTGGTGTCGCGACCCTTTTGGTGGCCGATCACCATGACCGGCCGTCCGTCCAGCCGCGCCGGACCGCCGATGATGGCGCGGTCGTCGGCGAAGGCCCGGTCGCCGTGCAGTTCCTGAAAGTCCACGAACAGGCGTTCGATGTAATCCAGCGCATACGGGCGCAGCGGATGGCGGGCGATCTGGGAAATTTGCCACGGAGTCAGGCTGGCGAAGATTGCATCGGTCAACGCCTTGCTTTTGGCTTCCAGTCGGGTGATCTCGTCGCCGATATTCAGCGCCTGATCGTCGCGGAGGTGACGCAATTCCTCGAGCATCGCCTCCAGTTCGGCGATGGGCTTTTCAAAGTCCAGACAGTTGGTTGGATTCATCGGTTGCGGTTTTCGGAGGAGGATCTATTCGGTGGGCAGGCGCACCGCCAGGTACAGCGATTCATATTCCCGGCGCACCAGCAAGGGCACCGCCTTGGCCTTGGGCATTTCCCGGACCATTTCGACGAACTGGCTGGCGTTCCTGACCGGGATATGATTGATCTGCAAAATGATATCGTCCGGATACAAACCGGCGTTGGCGGCGGGTCCCAGATCCAGACCGGTCACCAGCACACCTTGTTCCTCCGGACCCAGGGCGCGGCGCTGTTCGTTGCTGAGGTCGGCGACGGAGACCGCCAGCAGGGGTTCGCTGTGCTCATCCATGGTGGTGAGCGACTCCTCGGCGATTTCCAGACGGGCGATCGTGGCCTTGATCTCCAGGGGTTCGCCGTTGCGCAACACCGACATCGCCACGGTTCGGCCCAACGGGGTCACGCCGATCATCCGCGGCAACTGCGAGGAATCTTCCACCGGTTCGCCACCGTAACGCAGGATGATGTCGCCCTGCCGAAAACCGGCGCTGGCCGCCGGGCTGTCGGGCAGGATCTGGGCCACCAGCGCTCCGCGCGGCCGGTCGAGATTGAACGCTTCGGCCAGGTCGTTGTTGACCGGTTGCAGCAACACCCCCAGCCAACCGCGGGTCACTTCGCCGGTTGCTTTCAACTGATCGGCGATCTGCATCGCCAATTTGATGGGGATGGCGAACGACAGCCCCATGTAACCGCCAGTGCTGCTGTAAATTTGCGAGTTGATGCCGACCACCTCGCCGCGCAGATTGAACAGCGGGCCACCGGAACTGCCGGGGTTGACCGCGACATCGCTCTGGATGAACGGCACGTAGGTGCCGCTGGGCAGGTTGCGGCCCAACGCGCTGACGATCCCCTGAGTCGCGGTTTGTTCCAGCCCGAACGGCGAACCGATGGCCAGCACCCATTCCCCGACTTCCAGAGCGTCGGAATCGCCGATCTTGACCGCTTGCAGGTTCTCGCCCTCAATCTTGAGCAGGGCCACATCGGTCAGTTCGTCCACGCCGATCACCCGGGCCGGTCGTTCCCGCTGATCGCTGAGCCGAACGATGATCTTGTCGGCATCCTGAGCGACGTGGGCGTTGGTCATAATATAACCCTCCGGCGAGATGATGAAGCCCGATCCCAAGGAGTTGGACTGGCGATCGCCGGGCAATTCCGGGCGTTCCTGAAAGAAGCGCTTGAAAAATTCCAGATAGGGATTCTCGGCCCCCGGCAATTCCGGAAAGCCGGGTATGCGGGCCGCGCCGCGCCGGCTGGGCGTCTGCGTGGAGCTGATATTGACGACGGCGGGTTCGTTTTGTTTGACTAGCCGGCGAAAGTCCGGAAGGGGTTGGGGTTCGGGTTCGAGGGAACTCGCTGGAGCGGCGACCACCCAGCACAGCAGGGCTAGCAATAACGTCAGTGGTGGAAAAGGGCGGCGAAAATGATTCATGGCCATGAAAATCTCCTGACGGGAAATGCATTTGTGCGAAACTGGGGATGAGACGTCGAGAGGCGCGACATTGGGAAACGACAGAAAGCGAAAGTCCTGATGAAAATTCTAATGTCGATGCAGATTGAAACGGGTGATCGTTTTGCCGATGGATCTCCGTGGGCGCGCCCGGCAGGGGGTCCTCGTTTGGCGACGATGACGCTGGCGATTGAGTGAGAAAGGGGAAAGACCGATGGAAATAAACGCGGCAGAGGTCGTAACCGACCACGATAAGGCGACCCAGTATCTTTACGATCTGACGCTCAAGCTGCTGGAACTGGAAGGATCGGACATCTTCATCACCGCCGGTACGCCGCCGGCGCTCAAGGTCAACCAGGATATTCACCGGATCGGCGAGCGCAAATTGACTCCGCAGCAGACTACGCTGCTGGTGCGCTCGATCATGAACGACCGACAAGCACGGGAATTCGACCAGCATCACGAAGCGAACTTTTCCCTCAATTTTCCCGACGTCGCCCGGTTCCGGGTCAGCGCTTTCACCCAGCGCGGCAGCGCCGGCATGGTGTTGCGGCTGATCCAGCAGCGGATCCCGACCCTCGAGGAACTCCATCTGCCGTCGATCCTCAAGGATGTCGCCATGTACCAGCGGGG
>JAWOHQ010000028.1:0-4046 GCA_046485105.1 Candidatus Competibacteraceae bacterium
GACCGGATAAACCGCGCGCCAATCGTTCTTCATGCTGACGATCGTCCAGCCGCGTTTCGGTCCTTCATCCAGGCCCCGATCGAGCTTGCCAAACGCCGATTTGCGGTCGTAGGCGAATTCGCGCTCGGCATCGTCGTGGTGGACGATCAGACCGAGCCGCGTGCCCGGCGCCGAGGTGGTCCACTCCAGCATCTGGAAGTCGCCGTCGGAGTTGCCGACGGCCATGATCGGCCGCTTGCCGATGAACTTGTGGATGCCGACCGGCTTGCCGGCCTTGTCGTCGATGAAGTCGATTTCAGGCAGCCGCACGATCGCGGGCTTGCCGTCGCGGACTTCGTACTTCGTCTTGACGCTCGACCCGATCACCTGCTCGGACGGAACGCCGTATAGTTCCTCGGCCACCACGCGCAGGAATTCGATGCCGCCGCCGGAGACGATATACGTCTTGAAGCCGTTGGCGCGCAGGTAGGCGAGCAGCTCCAGCATCGGTTGAAACACCAGTTCGGTGTACGGGCGTCCGAGCTTGGGATGCCGCGCGGTACTGATCCAGTCGCGCACGATTTGCGCGAATTCCTCGCTGGTGTTGCCCGCGTGGGTGGCGATCACCAGTTCGAGCAGGCCATGCTCGCCGGCTTCCGCCAGGGCTTTCATGTCGCCCTCGAGCGCCGCCTTGAACGGTTGCTGATTCTTCCATTCGGGATGACGCGGCGCGAGCGCCTTCACGCGGTCCAGCGCGAACGCGAGCTGAAAGTACATCGGCTGTTCCGACCACAAGGCGCCGTCGTTATCGAATACCGCGATGCGGTCGGCGGGCGGGACAAAGTCAGCCGAGCCTTCGGTCGTCACGCGGTTGACGAACTTGACGATAGCCGCCTTCGAAGCCGTGTCCTTCCAGGAGGGAAGCAGGTCGTCGGCAAACCCGATGTGCGGCAAGGTAAGAGAGAATAGCAACAAGACAAGATGGAGTAATTTCATGCGGCCTCCAGGGTGGTTCTTTGGATTGGAAAAGCGGGATGTCCCGCTTCAGACATCCCGCTTCTGGCGCCAATGACCAATGGCCTGAATTCCGACGTCGTCTCAGCGTTCGCCGGGGGTGCTCAGCTTCTCCATGACTTTATCGAGCGAGAAACTGGCGGCTTTCTGGCGCGGGGGATAATCCTTGAACGTCTCCAGGAACTTGCCCACGTAGGCTTGGGCCGGCACCAACAGGTAGACACGGTCGATCATCCAGTCGTAATAGGTGTTCGAAGTCTTTTGCGAACGCTCGTAGGGGTCGCGCCGCAGGTTGAAGATCAGGGGAACCCGGAGTGGGACAAAGGGTTCCGCCCAGGCCTGCAAGGTCCCCTCGACGCGCTGCTCCATGAAGATGATCTTCCAGTCTTGATAACGCAGAGCCGTGAGGTCGCCGTCATCCGAGAAGTAGAAGATTTCCTTGCGGGGGCTGGGGGTGGCTTGCGGATCCTTAAGGTGGTCGATCAGATTGTAACCATCGAGATGGATTTTGTAGTTCCGACCGAGAGCCGTGGAGGTGTAGCCGTCGAGCAGGTCTTCCTTGATGTCCGTCTTGCCGGCGGCGGCGACGAAGGTGGGCAGCCAGTCCATGTGGTGGACGATGCCGTTGCTGACGCTGCCCGGCTCGACCACACCCGGCCAGCGCACGGCGGCGGGAACGCGCCATCCACCTTCCCAGTTGGTGTTCTTTTCCCCACGGAACGGAGTCATGGCCGCGTCCGGCCAGGTGTTCATGTGCGGGCCATTGTCGGTGGAGTAGTGGACGATGGTGTTGTTGGCGATGCCCAGTTCGTCGAGCGCGGCGAGGAACTGGCCGATGTGCATGTCGTGCTCGATCATCCCGGCGGTGTATTCGTCCGCGTTGGGGTAGGTCTTCTTGATCTCGGCCATTTTCTCGGGGCTGACGTGGGTGCGGAAGTGCATCCGGGTGCCGCTCCACCAGACAAACCAGGGCTTGCCGGCCTGGGTCTGACGGCGAATGAAATCAATCGCGGCGGCGGCGGTCTCGTCGTCCACCGTTTCCATCCGTTTTTTGGTCAGCGGTCCAGTGTCCTGGATCTTGCCGTCGGCGGAGGATTTAATGACGCCGCGCGGCCCGAAGGCTTGCTGGAAGGTCCGGCCATCGGCCAGCTTCAAGTCGCGGGGATAGTCTTCGTTTTCCGGTTCTTCCTCGGCGTTGAGGTGGTAGAGATTGCCGAAGAACTCGTCGAAGCCATGATGGGTCGGCAGATGCTCATCCCGGTCGCCAAGATGGTTTTTCCCGAACTGGCCGGTCGCGTAGCCCTGATCCTTGAGGAGGACGGCAATGGTCGGATCTTCGACCATCATGCCTTCCTTGGCGCCGGGGAGGCCGACCTTGGAAAGACCGGTGCGGAACACGCTCTGGCCCATGATGAACGAGGAGCGGCCCGCCGTGCAGGATTGCTCGCCGTAGTAATCGGTGAAGAGCACGCCTTCCCGCGCGATGCGGTCGATGTTGGGCGTCTGGTAGCCCATCAGACCCTTGCTGTAGGCGCTGATGTTGGACTGGCCCACGTCATCGCCCCAGATCACCAGGATGTTGGGCTGCTTGTCCGCGGCCAGCGCGGCAGCGGCGCCCAGCAACAGCAGGGCGGCGGCGGCCAGCCGGGAAAAATATTTTCGTTCCACCATAGTTCGAACTCCTTGCCATCTTTCGAGAAGTAGAGACGTATCCGATTAACCGAGCGTATATTTACAGAGTAGCCCAGTCAACATCTCTCGAATAGCCAAAAATCGTCAATTTAATGACGCTTTGGTGGAAGCAATGAAAATCGTGTTGAATATCTCATTGGAACCCCACTCAACCCCTCTATCCGAACCCCCATGATTCAATGTACCCAGCGGTTTTCCAGACAAGCGGCCTTGTTGCTGGCGTTTCTCTTGCTTGGCGGTTTGACCGTTTTCAGCCTTTGGGCTTGGCCGGCAAGCGAACCGATGGAACCCCTGCCCGTGGCGTTACCGGCCCGCCACCCGCCGGTCGCGCCCGGCGGCGGCTACGTCGGCGCGCAAACCTGCGCCCAGTGCCATCAGGCCGAATATCAGCGCTGGCAGGGTTCACACCACGCCCAGGCCATGCTGCCCGCTGCCGAGCAAACCGTGCTCGGCGATTTCCGGGACGCTTCGTTGACCTACAACGGCATCACCTCCACCTTTTTCCGCCGCGACGGAAAATTTATGGTGCGCACCGACGGACCGGAGGGGTCATTGCAGGACTACGAGATTGCCTACACCTTCGGCGTTGACCCCTTGCAGCAGTACCTGATCGGCTTCCCGGACGGTCGCTATCAGGCATTGGGCATCGCCTGGGACAGTCGGCCTAAAGAGCAGGGTGGACAGCGCTGGTTTCACCTCTACCCCGACCAGCAACTGACCAATAAAGACCCGTTGCACTGGACCGGCGCGCAGCAGAACTGGAATTACATGTGCGCCGAGTGCCATTCGACGAATTTGCGCAAGAACTATGATCCCCGACTCAAGCGCTTCAACACCACCTGGTCCGAGATCAACGTCTCCTGCGAAGCCTGCCACGGTCCCGGCGCGGATCATCTTGCCTGGGCCAGCAAGGAAGGGGACTGGCAGAAGCTGGACCGCAACAAAGGGCTGGCAATAGTGCTTGATGAACGGCGCGGCCCGCACTTTCAGCTTCGCGTACTGGCCATGCAGGGTCTGAATCTGGCGGCCGCCGCCCTGAACCCGCCGCCCAGCGTGCTGTGGACGGTCAAGCCAGCCAGCGCCCTGCCGATTACGCCGCGAATCGCCAGTCGCGAACAGGAGTTGTGCGCCCGCTGCCATTCCCGGCGCGGGCAGTTCTGGGAAGATTACGTGTTTGGCCAGCCGTTGCTGGACACCCACCGCCTGGCGCTACTGACGCCCGATCTCTATTACCCCGACGGCCAGATCAAGGACGAGCAAAGTTGAAGCGCGGTACCTTGGTGACGACGTAGTCGATGCTCGGTTCGAACGAAGCCGGAGTCCTCCCACCCGTGATCTCGTTCTGGAGTTCGTCCAGGGTG
>JAWOHQ010000038.1:0-15412 GCA_046485105.1 Candidatus Competibacteraceae bacterium
CCCATCATTAAAAATCCTCCATCTCAGACGCCGAAATCGTCCATCATGATGTTCTCGTCCTCGACCCCCAAGTCCTTCAACAACTTGATGACGGAGACATTCATCACCGGCGGGCCGCAGATATAGTATTCGCAATCCTCCGGGGCTGGATGGTCCTTCAGATAGTGTTCATACAGCACGTTATGGATAAAGCCCGTATAACCGTCCCAGCGGTCTTCCGGTTGAGGTTCGGACAGGGCGACGTTCCAGGTAAAGTTTTCATGTTCGGCCGCCAGTCGATCATATTCTTCCTTATAGAACAACTCGCGCAACGAGCGGGCGCCGTACCAAAAGGAAATCTTGCGCTTGGATTTCAAGCGCCGCAGTTGATCGAAAATATGCGAGCGCATGGGCGCCATGCCCGCGCCACCGCCCACAAAAACCATTTCGGCGTCGGTCTCCTTGGCGAAGAACTCCCCGAAGGGACCGTACACGGTGATCTGGTCGCCGGGTTTGAGACTGAACACATAGGAAGACATGATGCCGGGTCTCGACCCCTTCGCGCCGGGCGGCGGCGTGGCGATGCGGATATTGAACTTCACGATCCCTTTCTCGTCGGGATAGTTCGCCATCGAATAGGCCCGAATCACCGGTTCGTACACCGTCGATTCCAGCTCGAACAACCTAAAGCGTTCCCAGTCGGGGCGGAATTGGTCCTCGATGGCGAAATCCCTGAACCGGACATGGTGCGGCGGACACTCCAGTTGCACGTAGCCGCCCGCCCGAAACGCGACGTTTTCCCCTTCCGGCAAGCGCAGGGTCAGTTCCTTGATAAACGTCGCCACGTTCGGATTGGCCTCGACGGTGCATTCCCAGCGCTTGACGCCGAACACCTCTTCCGGGACTTCAATCACCATATCCTGCTTGACCGGCGTCTGACAGGACAGCCGCCATCCCTCTTTGGCCTGCCGGCGGGTGAAATAGTTTTCTTCCGTGGGCAGCATCGAGCCACCACCGGATTCCACGATGCAGCGACATTGCGCGCAGGTGCCGCCGCCGCCGCAGGCCGACGGCAGAAACAGTCCGGCGCTCGAAAGAGTCTGCAACAGCTTGCCGCCGGAGGGCACGGTCAGAGTCTTCTCGCCGTTGATCTCGATGGCGACGTTGCCGCTGCTCACGAGTTTGGCCCTGGCGCTCAGGATCACCGCCACCAGCATCAGGACGACCACCGTGAACATGACCACGCCCAAAACGATTTCCACGTACATGTCGGGACCCTGCCGCGTTGATTACAGATCGATGCCGCCGAACGACATGAAACCCAGGGACATCAAGCCGACGACAATAAAGGTAATTCCCAAACCCCGCAGACCTTCGGGGACATCGCTGTATTTCATTTTCTCGCGGATACCCGCCAGGGCCGTAATGGCCAGCGCCCAGCCGACGCCCGAACCAGCCCCATAAACCACGCTTTCGGCGAAGTTGTAATGGCGTTCGACCATGAACAGGGAACCACCCAGAATCGCGCAGTTGACCGTGATCAGGGGCAAAAAAACCCCGAGCGCGTTGTAGAGAACCGGGACATAGCGATCCAAAACCATTTCGAGAATCTGGACGATGGCCGCGATGACGCCGATATAGGTCAACAAGCCCAGGAAGCTCAGATCGACGTCCGGCAGCCCCGCCCAGGCCAGCGCCCCCTCGGCGAGCACATGGGTATACAAGAGATTGTTGATCGGCACCGTGATCACCTGGACCACGATCACCGCGATCCCCAACCCAACGGCGGCATCGATTTTTTTCGAGATCGCCATGAAGGTACACATCCCGAGGAAAAAGGCCAGGGCCATGTTTTCCACGAAAACCGACCGCACGAACAGGCTCAGATAATATTCCACGCTCGATGCTCCCGGATGAGGTTCGCGTTCCGCATCGCTCCGTTATCCCGAGTTCTCAACGGGTCGCTGGAGCCTGTTCCGCGCCCAATTTCTGAGTGTTCGGCGCCATCGGGTATTCGACGGCCTCCACTTGCTCCTTGTGATAGGCGCGGATGACCCAGATAAAGAGGCCGATCAAGAAGAAGGCGCTGGGCGGCAACAACAGCATTCCGTTGGGCACGTACCAGCCGCCGTTGGACGCCAGCCGCAACACTTCATAACCGAGCAAGGTCCCGGAACCGAACAGTTCACGAATCGTCGCCAGCCCGATCAGAATGGCGCTGTAGCCCAGGCCATTGCCGAGTCCATCCAGAAAACTCGGCAATGGTGGGTATTTCATGGCGAACGCTTCCGCGCGGCCCATCACGATACAATTCGTGATGATCAAGCCCACGAAGACCGAGAGCTGCTTGCTGATCTCATAAAGATACGCCTTCAGTATCTGATCGACCACGATCACCAGGGACGCGATGATCGTCATCTGCACGATGATGCGAATATTGTTGGGAATATGATGGCGCACCATCGACACGAACAGATTGGAGAACGCCGTCACCAAGGTCAGCGCCACGCACATGACCAGGGTCACCCTGAGACTGCTGGTCACCGCCAGAGCCGAGCAGATGCCCAGGATTTGCAGGGCGATCGGGTTGTTTTTGAAGATCGGGTTCAACAACAGCTCTTTTAGTTTCATGACGATGCCTCACCCTTTTGCAATCGGTCGAGGAACGGCCCGTAACCGAGTTCACCCAGCCAAAAATGCAGCAGATTCTGTACCCCACGGGTGGTCAGGGTGGCCCCCGACAAGCCGTCGACTTGATACCGCGCCCTGGGGGCTTGCGGGTCCACCCGGCCTTTCAGCAATTGAATGGCGATTTCTCCCTCTGCATCGAACACCTGCTTGCCCGTCCATTGGGCGCGCCACTGGGGATTATCCACCTCGCCACCCAGGCCCGGCGTTTCGCCATGCTCGTAAAACCCCAGACCCTGCACCGTCCGACCGTCGGCTTGCAGGGCCAGAAAGCCATGGAGGGTCGACCAGAGGCCGAACCCCCGGACTGGCAGGATGAGGGTCCGCAACTGCCCCTCCTCTTCCACCAGATAGACCACGGAGTAATCCTCTCGACGGGCGATCCGGGCCAGATCGTCGTCTTTACTCAACCGCCGCGACCACTGGCTGTCCCTGGCCGCCCGGCGCTGATCGTAAGCGGCGGGGTCGACCGCGTCGGTGAATTTACCGGTATCGAGATCGACCACCCGGGTGGTCACGCGCGCGGCGAAGATTTCCTCCACGCTCCGGCCGGGCTCCAGCAAGCCGGCGACCGCCAACACATTACGCTTGGCGTCCAGAGCCTGATTGGCGACCTGGAGCGGCTTCAGCAACACCGCCGCCGCCGACACGATGATCGAGCACACCAAGCACAGCAGCAGGGTGACCGTCACGGTCTTCTTGATCGTGTCGTTGTTAGCCACGCGCCAACCTCCGCTTGATATTGGCCCGCATCACGACATGATCGATCAACGGGGCAAACAGGTTGGCGAACAGGATGGACAGCATCATCCCTTCCGGAAACGCCGGGTTGAGCACCCGAATCACCACCACCATGAACCCGATCAACGCCCCGAACCAGAGCTTGCCGACCTCGGTCATGGCCGCGGAGACCGGATCGGTGGCCATGAAGATCATGCCGAAGGCGAACCCCCCCAGCACCAGATGCCAGTACCAAGGCACGGCGAACATCGGATTGGTTTCGGAACCGATCAGGTTCAACAGCAGGGAGGTGACCACCATGCCGGCCATGACCCCGAACACGATGCGCCAGGACGCGATGCCCGTCACCAGCAGGACCACGCCGCCCAGCAGGATCGCCAGGGTGGAGGTTTCGCCGATCGAGCCGTGCATGTTGCCGAAGAACGCATCCAGCCAGGTCAACTGACTTTGCAGGGTCGGCAGCCCTTCCTGGGCCGCGACCGCCAGCGCGGTGGCCCCGGTGTACCCATCGACCACGGTCCACACCGCGTCGCCGGACAGGTCCGCCGGGTAGGCGAAGAACAGAAAAGCGCGCCCGGCCAGCGCCGGGTTGAGGAAGTTCTTGCCGGTGCCGCCGAACACTTCCTTGCCGATCACCACGCCGAAGCTGATGCCGAGGGCCGCCTGCCACAGCGGCAGATCCGGCGGACAAATCAGGGCGAACAGGATCGAGGTGACAAAAAAGCCTTCGTTGACCTCGTGGCCGCGCTTGAGCGCGAACAGGATTTCCCAGAAGCTGCCCACCACGAACACGACCGCGTAAATGGGCACAAAGTACGCGGCGCCGTGCCACAGGCAATCCCAGACGCTGCCGGGGTTGTACCCGGCCACCCCCGCGAGCAACGCGCCGCGCCAGCCTTCGACGGCGGCGAGCCCCATCTCGGCCATGATCGTGTTGGCCTGGAACCCGATGTTGTACATGCCGTAAAACATCGCGGGGAAGGCACACAACCAGACCGTGATCATGATCCGCTTGAGATCGATGCCATCGCGCACGTGGGCGGTCGTTTTAGTGACGCTGGCCGGCCGGTACAAAATCGTGTCGATGGCTTCATAGAGCGGATACCAGCCGTGCCATTTGCCGCCCTTAAGGAAATGCGGCTCCAGCCGGTCCAGCGCGCGGCGCAAACCCATGCCTCAGCCCTCTCGTTCGATGCGCGTCAGGTTGTCGCGGAGAATCGGCCCGTACTCGTATTTGCCGGGGCACACAAAGGTGCATAGCGCCAGATCGTCTTCATCCAGCTCCAGGCAGCCGAGATCCTGCGCGGTTTCGGTGTCGCCGACGATCAAGGCCCGCAGCAGTTGGGTCGGCAGGATATCCAGCGGCATGACTTTTTCGTAGGAACCCACCGGGACCATGGAGCGCTCGCTGCCGTTGGTGGTGGTCGTGAAGTTGAACCTCTTCTCTTTAGACAGACTGGAAACGTAAATTTTCATCACCGAGAACCAATTAAAGCCCGGGCGGAGGTAGTGCAGCAGCGGTCGGTCGTCGCCTTCGGCCAGCACCGATACCTGTTGATGATAGCGCCCGAGAAACGCCACGGGACCGCGCGCGGCGCGGCCCCCGAACACCGAGCCGGAAATGACCCGGTTGTGGCCCGGTTGCAATTGACCCGCCGTCAGGTGATCCAGATTGGCGCCCAGACGGGTGCGCAGCAGCCGGGGCTGTTCCACTTGCGGTCCCCCCAGGGCGACGACACGCTCGACGGGCAATGTTCCCGTGGTGAATAACCGACCGATGGCCATCACGTCCTGATAGCCGATGGTCCACACGGTCTTACGGACGCTCACCGGGTCCAGGAAGTGGATATGAGTGCCGGCGTTGCCGGCCGGATGGACGCCGCTGAATTCCGCCACCACGATCTGTTCGCCAGCGCCACCGGGAAGATCGGCGCCCGCCGCCTGGCAGAGAAAGACCGGCCCCTCGGTCAGACGGCTCAATAGCGTGAGGCCCCGCACGAAGTCCTCGGGTTGCTCGCGGATGACGACGACCGGATCGGCGGCCAGCGGGTGGGTGTCGATGGCGGTCACGAAAATGGAATGGGGCGTGCGGTCCGGAACGGGGACCTTGCTGTAGGGACGGGTGCGGAACGCGGTCCACAGTCCGGAAGCGAGCAGGTTTTCCCGGACCGCGGCGCCCGACAGGTCGGCCAGTTGCGCGGGATCGTAGCGGGCGAAAGTTTCGGCATCGTCGCCCTCGACGTCGATGACCACCGATTGGAACACGCGCTGCTCGCCCCGGTTGATCGCGGCGACGACGCCGGCGGCCGGCGCGGTGTAGCAAACCCCTTCGGTCTTTTTGTCGGTAAACAGGACCTGCCCGAGCTTGACCTTGTCCCCCACCCGCACCGCCATGGTCGGCTTCATGCCGTGGTAGTCGAAACCGACGAGGGCGACGGAGCGGACCCGCGGACCGTCCGCGATGGTTTGCTCGGGAGCCCCGGAAATCGGCAAATCCAATCCCCGGCGAATGTGAATCCTGCGTCTCTGTCCGATCACTGCTCTGGCCTACCCTCCGCGAAGTTCAAGTTGGCAATCCTGTTCAGGTTCCTGGAAAAATGCACCCGGTGTGGACTACACCCAGCGTTTCGGCCAGCGCTCACTGGAAAACCGGCGGAAAGACGGTGAAGCGTTGGGGTGATCTGGCGAGGAATCATGCTCGAAGTATACAAGTGGACGCGCCGGAAATTCTGAACTCCGCCGACTGGGCATAGGCGGTCGAGCCAATCAACTCCGATTGGAGAACGGCGTGAACCTCAAGCAAGTGGGTCGACCGATTCTTCCAGATCGGATGCGGACAAAGTACACTGCCACCTGCCGGCTCGACGAGCGCGCCGCCAAGGATGTCGCGCCGTCGAACGCGCATCGACTGGCGTTGGTTTTACCGTTGTTCGCGGAAGAGGCGACCTACAGCACTCCTCAACAAATTGCGGAATCTTCATTTCGAACCACCCCGGCGCTGCGCGCCACGCCTCCTTGTCCGAAGAGGGGAATTTCCACAACCGGCTTGGGACCACCATATTACGCGCCAAGGCGCGGTAATTCCCAGCCCACGGGGGATACGACCAGCAATGCGCGATATCTTGAGCAAGGCCGCCCAGATCGAATTGTTGATCCTCGACGTGGACGGGGTGCTGACCGACGGCCGTCTGTATCTGGGCAACGATGGCAACGAGTACAAGGCGTTCCACATCCGCGACGGCCACGGCATCAAGATGCTGCTCGAAGCCGGGGTGGAAGTCGCCATCATCTCCGGCCGCCACGCCGCCTCGGTGGAACGACGCATGGCCGATCTCGGCATTCGCTACGCCTATCTCGGAGTGCCGGACAAGCTGGCGGCATTCAACAGCCTGCTGATCCGGCTGGGTCTGACCGCCGACCAGGTCGCTTATGTGGGCGACGACCTGATCGATCTGCCGGTGATGACCCGGGTGGGTCTGGCCATCGCCGTGCAGGATGCCGACCCCTTCGTCAAGCAACACGCCCACTGGCAAACCCCCAGCCAGGGCGGGCGCGGCGCGGCCCGCGATGTCTGCGAGCTGCTGCTGGAGGCGCGCGGCCAATTGACGGTCTTGCGCGACCGGTATCTCTGAAGCCGGTGGTGGCGTGACAGCGCGCGGTATCCTGTCCCTGGCCGGTCTGGCGCTGCTGGCCGGCTTGAGTTATGGACTGTTGCGCTGGGTCGAGAATTCGCTGCGCGAGCCAGATCCGGCCGAGAGCCAAGCGCCGGTTTTGACCATCGAACGCCTGCGGGCGGTGCGCATGACGGTCGCCGGCCAGCGGGAACTGGCGATCGAGGCGCCCCGGCTCTGGCAACTGCCCGGGCAGGGCGGCGTCCGGCTCGAACGGCCGGAACTGGACTGGTACCAGCCGGACGGCCAAACTCGCGAATGGCGGTTGCGGGCCGAGTGGGGTTGGGTCTCCGCCGACCAAAAAACCCTGTTTCTGGAAGGCGAAGTGGTCGCCGACCGTACCGCCGAAAGCGGTCGGTCGCCGGTCACCCTGGTCACCCGCGACGTCCGCGTTCGGCCGGCCGAACATTATCTGGAAACCGCCGCGCCGACGCGGGCGGCAACGCCCGGCGGCGAACTTCGCGCGGTCGGCGCGCGCGCCTGGCTGGATCAGGAACGCGTGGAGCTGCTTTCCGAGGTGCGCGGTGTTTATGAACCGCGCCGGCCTTGAAAAGGTTAAAGGTCACAGGTTACAGGTTACAGGTTAAATGAAAAAGCTGATGAGGCGGCTAACAGAGATGAACCGCTTGGACCTCGGAAAAATATGGGCGCTGCGGACTGGGTTGGCAACGACCTTGTTGGCAACGACCTTGAGCTTGGCGTCGCCGCTGGCTAATGCGCTGCCGGAAGACCGCGGCCAACCCATCCAACTCGAAGCGAATCGCGGCCAGTTGGACCAGAAGACCGGCGTCAGCGTCTATGAAGGCAGTGTGGTGATCAGCCAGGGTTCGATGCGCCTGACCGCCGATACGGCGACCATCCATGTCAAGGACGGCGGCTTCCAACGCATGGAAGCGACCGGCAACCCAGTGACCTTGCGCTACCAGCCGACGGTCGACAAACCGGAAATCCAGGGAACCAGCCGGCGGGTCGAATACGATGTCGCCAGCGCCAGGGTCATCATGAGCGGCGACGCTCGGCTGACCCAGGGTCGGGATACGTTCACCGGCGACCGCGTGGAGTACGACCTCAAGAACGATGTGGTGCGCGCGCGCGGCGCCGGCGCTAACGGCCGCATCCAGTTCACCATTCAGCCCCAAGCGGAACCCTGATTCATGATCGAATTGTCATGGCCCAACTGATCGCCAAGGAAATTGTCAAGCGCTATCGCCAGCGGGTGGTGGTGGACGCCGCATCGATGTGCGTCGCCAGCGGCGAGGTGGTCGGACTGCTGGGACCGAACGGCGCCGGCAAAACCACCAGTTTCTATATGATGGTGGGGCTGATCCATTGCGATGAGGGACGAGTGCTGCTGGACGAGCGCGATCTCACCCACCTGCCGATGCACGCCCGCGCCCGCTTGGGCGTCGGCTACCTGCCGCAGGAGCCCTCGGTGTTTCGGCGGCTGACCGTGCTGGACAACGTGCTGGCCATCCTGGAAACCCGCCGCGACCTTGCCCGGGACCAGCGCCGGGCGCTGGCCGAGGACCTGCTGCACGAACTGCACGTCGGCCATCTGCACGGCAGCCTCGGCCTCAGTCTGTCGGGCGGCGAGCGCCGGCGGGTGGAAATCGCCCGGGCGCTGGCGGCCAATCCGGCGTTTATGTTGCTGGACGAACCGTTCGCCGGCGTGGACCCCTTGTCGGTCCTGGATATCCAGCGCATTATCGAACACCTGCGCGACCGCCGGATCGGAGTGCTGATCACCGATCACAACGTCCGGGAAACCCTGGGCATCTGCGATCGCGCCTATATCCTTAACGAAGGCCGGGTCATCGCCGAGGGCGATCCTGCCACGATTCTCGCCAACCAGCAGGTTCGCCAGGTTTATCTCGGTGAAGCATTCCAACTGTGAGTCAAGCCAGGTATCGGCCACAGGCGCCGCGAATTCGCGATTCTCGCCACCAAGGCGCAAAACCCGCTAGGATTATGCATAAGTATCCGTTTGGCGGCTTGCCGCAAGATCGAATCCGATGAAACAGTCATTGCAGCTTCGCCTGGGTCAGCAACTGACAATGACCCCCCAACTGCAACAGGCCATCCGCCTGTTGCAGTTATCCAGCCTGGAACTGCAGGGGGAAGTACAAGCCGTTCTCGACTCCAACCTGATGTTGGAGCGGGCTGACGACCCGCAGGATCTGCCGGTGCCACCGGAAACCCTGGCCGCTCAGGCGGCGGCGGACTCCAGCGCCGAGACCGAAGTGGGCGCGAAGGCGGACCAACTGCCCGACGAACTGCCGGTGGACAGCGTTTGGGAGGATATTTACGAATCGTCCGACGGCGCGACCAGCTACTCGCGCGGCGAGGATGAGGAATGGGACCCTTACGAGCGTTACGCGGGCGCCGGAGAATCCCTGCACGACCATTTATACTGGCAGATGCGGTTGACGCCGTTCGACGACCGGGCATTGCTGGTCGCCACCGCGATCATCGACGCTATTGATGAGTCAGGTTATTTGCGCCAATCGCTCGAGGAAATTTGCCAGGGACTGCGCGATGAATGCGCGGTGACGCCAACCGAGGCCGAGGCGGTGCTAAAACTGGTGCAACACTTCGATCCTCAGGGCGTCGGCGCCCGGAGTCCGGCGGAATGCCTGTTGCTACAACTGGAAGCGCTGCCCGAAGACACGCCTTGGCTGGCCGAAGCGCGGTGCCTGGTCGAGTCTCATCTGGAACTGCTGGCCGACCGGGATTTCACCGGATTGATGCGCCGACTCAAGGTCTCGCGCGAGGAACTGCAGGGGATCATCAGCCTGATTCAGTCGCTGGATCCGCATCCGGGCGCCCACTGGTCCAACGTCGCGCCGCAATATGTGATTCCGGACGTCATCGTGTATCGCCAAAAGCATGTCTGGCGGGTCGAGTTGAACGCCGAGAACAGCCCGAAACTGCGGATCAACGCCCGCTACGCCGCGCTGGCCCGGCAGGCCGGTCAGAGCGACGACAAGGTTTATCTGAAGAATCATTTACAGGAAGCGCGCTGGTTTCTGAAGAGCCTGCAAAACCGCAACGAGACCCTGCTCAAGGTAGCGACCTGCATCGTCGAACGCCAGCGGGAATTCCTGGAGCGAGGCGACGAATACATGAAACCCTTAATCTTGCGGGATATCGCCGAGACCCTGAGCATGCATGAATCCACCATCTCGCGGGTGACCACGCAGAAATACCTGCACACGCCGCGTGGCATCTATGAGTTAAAGTACTTTTTCTCCAGCCATGTCGGCACCAGCGATGGCGGAGAATGTTCCTCCACCGCCATCCGCGCCATGATCCGCAAGCTGATTCAGGCGGAAGATCCAGGCAAACCGCTCAGCGACCACAAGATCGCCGGACTGCTCGGGGCCGAGGGGATTCAAGTCGCGCGGCGGACGGTGGCAAAATACCGGGAAGCCATGTCGATTCCCCCTTCCTCGGATCGCAAACACCTCGTCTGAACCGACGGGGATACTCGCCCCCTCGGGGGGTAACAACGGAAGCCGGAGACGCGGGCGCGCACGGTTCGACCCGACCGGTGATCGGCCGGCGCCCGCATCAGGGTTGGCAACCCCGACTTTCTCTCGATCTGCCAGCCAGGAGTCCCTGCCATGCAAATCAAGTTAAGCGGACATCACGTGGAAATCACCCCGGCCCTGCACGATTACGTGCATGACAAGCTGGAGCGCATCGAGCGCCATTTCGATAATGTCACCAGCGCCCAAGTGATCCTGAGTGTCGAGAAGTTGCGGCACAAAGCCGAAGCGACCGTCTACGTGGCCGGCAATGAGATCTTCGCCGATGCCGTGGACGAAGACATGTATGCCTCGCTCGATGCCCTGATCGACAAGATCGACCGTCAAATCAAAAGGCATAAGGAAAAATTAACGGACAAGCATCGCGGCGAGAAGGTACGCGATTATCCTGAATCTTGATGGTGCGAGCGCGGCGATGGATATTACCGACCTGATTACTCTCGAGCGGATCGTCTGCGACAGCGAAGTGGCCAGCAAAAAGCGGGTCATCGAGGTGGTGAGCGAACTGCTGGCCACGGGGCAGCCCGATCTGACGGCCCGGCCGATTTTCGACAGCCTGATCGGCCGAGAGCGCCTGGGCAGCACGGGGCTCGGTCATGGGGTCGCCTTGCCCCACGGCCGGTTCCCGCAAAGCCAGCACGCCATCGGCGCGTTCGTCAAGCTCGCGAAGGGCGTCGATTTCGACGCCATCGACCGACAGCCGGTGGACCTGGTGTTCGGCTTGCTGGTGCCGGATCACTACACTGACGAACATCTCAAGATACTCGCCTATCTAGCCGAAATGTTCAGCGACCGGTCCTTCTGCCAGCGCCTGCGGGAGACCGATTCCAACCAGACGTTGTTCGAGCGGCTCAGGGACTGGCGCCCGGCCAAGACCGCGCTGCCATGAACGCGCCACCGGTCAGCGCCCAGGCGTTGTTTCAGAACCTGGAAGGCGCGCTGGACGCGCGCTGGGTGGGCGGCATGGCCGGGGCGGGACGGGCGCTGTGGCCCCCCCAGGAATCCGGCACGTCCTTGTACGGACGATTGAACTGGATCCAGCCGGCGAATCTGCAACTGATTGGCCCCGAGGAAAGCGCTTTTCTGAACCGGCAGGAGCCGGCGGTCCGGGAGGCGCTGATCCACGATTTGTTGGGCTCTCCGACCGGCGCGTTGCTGGTGTGCGCTAATTTCGTGCAGGCCGAGGCGCTGCGGGCCGCCGCCGACGCGGCGGGTGTCCCGCTTTGGTATACCCCGGCCGCCCCAACCATCGTCCTGGAATGGCTCGGCACCTACCGGCACAGTCTGACGGCGTCCACCGTGGTCCACGGCGAATTGCTGGAGGTGTTCGGCTTGGGCGTGCTGATCACTGGCGGTAGTGGAATCGGCAAGAGCGAACTGGCTCTGGAACTGCTCAGCCGCGGCCATCGCCTGATCGCCGATGATACCCCCACCCTGACCCGAGTGGCGCCCAATGTCCTGGAAGGCACCTGTCCACCCACTCTCGGCGATCTGCTGGAGGTGCGCGGCCTGGGGATTCTCAATATCCGGCGCATGTTCGGCGACAGCGCCATCAAGCGTAACAAACGCATCCGGCTGATCGTCCATCTGGTCAAGCTGGAGGAAATCGCGCCGCCGGCCGAGTCCCGCTTGCAGGGCCTGCGCGAAACCCGGGTCATTCTGGGGGTCGGGGTGCCGACGATCACCCTGCCGATCGCGCCCGGACGCAACCTGGCGGTGCTGTTGGAATGCGCGGTGCGCGATCACATCCTGCGCCTGAGCGGCTACCAAGCCGAACAGGATTTGATGGCGCGCATGGAAAAAGCCATGACCGGGGCAGCCTCATGCGAGTGATTATCGTCAGCGGTCTATCGGGATCCGGCAAAACCATCGCCTTGCAGACTCTGGAGGATCTCGACTATTACTGCGTCGACAATCTACCGTTCAAGCTGATTCGGCCGCTGGTTCAGGAGATGCTGGCCGCCGGCGCCGCCCTGCCGCCGACGGTGGCGGTGGGGATCGACGCTCGCAACTTTTTGGATGCGTTGGAGCGCTTTCCCGACATTCTGGCCGAACTGCGCGCCGACGGGTTGAGCGTGGAGGTGCTGTTCCTGCAGGCCGCTGACGAGATCCTGCTGAAGCGCTACGGCGAAACCCGCCGCCGGCATCCGCTGAGCGTGGAAGGCGCGCCGTTGCGGGACGCGATTCGCGAGGAGCGCCGCCTGCTGGAGCCGATCGTCGCCTACGCCGATCTGATCGTCGATACCAGCGAGATCAATATCTATCAGTTGCGCGAACTGATCCGCGTCCGCGTCCATGAGACACCGCGCGAGGCGATGTCGCTGCTGTTTGAATCGTTTGGATTCAAGAATGGCATGCCGGCCGACGCCGATTTCGTCTTCGACGTGCGCTGTCTGCCTAACCCCCACTGGGAGCCGCAGTTGCGCGCTCTGACCGGGCTCGACCAACCGGTGGTCGGCTTTCTCGAGAGCCACTCGGAGGTTCTGGCCATGGTCGCCGAACTGCGGGGTTTTCTGGAAAATTGGTTGCCGAGGTTCGAGGCCAGCGACCGCAGCTATTTGACGGTCGCCATCGGCTGTACCGGCGGCCAGCATCGCTCGGTCTTTATCGCCGCGACCCTGGCGCGGTATTTTGCCGCCATTCGCCCCCATGTCATGCTCCGGCATCGCGAGTTAAAATGAGCGACGGACTGGGTTGCCATGTCGGCCGGGAATCCTAAGGACGCCAGCGTGCTGAAACGGGAAGTTCTCATCGTCAACAAGCTGGGGTTGCACGCCCGCGCCGCCGCCAAGTTCGTGACCTTGGCCGCCGGATTTGATGCCGAGATCCGGCTGATTCGTGGCGAACGCGAGGTCAACGGCAAGAGCATCATGGGCGTGATGATGCTGGCGGCCGCCCGCGGAACCCCGTTGGAATTGCAGGCCAGCGGTCCCGAGGCCAAGCGGGCGCTCGACCATCTCGAGGATTTAATCCGTCGCCGCTTCGACGAGGATGAGTGAGAGGGGTCTTTCATGCCATTTTCGTTGCATGGCATCGGGGTTTCCCGAGGGTACGCGATCGGCAGGACCTATCTGCTGCAACGCAACCAGCCAGAAATCACCGAATACGTCATCCCCGATGCCATCATCGAGGACGAGGTCCAGCGCTTTCTCAACAGTCTGACGCTGGCCCAGCAGCAGTTGCGGGAAATTCGCTTGCGGATCCCGGCGACCCCCTCCAGCGACGCCACCGCGTTCATCGACACCCATCTGCTGATGTTGGAGGATCCCAGCCTCACCGAGGCTCCGATCCAGATGATCCGCACCCGCAAGTGCAACGCCGAGTGGGCCTTGAAAAAGCAGCGGGACGCCCTGATCGAGATCTTCGAGAACATGGACGATCCTTACCTGCGCACCCGCAAGGACGACGTGGATCACGTGGTGCACCGGGTGCAACGGATTCTGGTCAGCGAGGATCCGGCCTATCTGAACGATCCCGATTACGCCGAGTTGGTGGCCAGCCGGCTGGAAGGGCGCATCGTCGTCGCCGATGATCTGACTCCGGCCGACACGATTCTGATGCAGCATCAGGGGGTGCTGGCCTTCGTCACCGAGTACGGCGGCCCCTTGTCCCACACCGCCATCCTGGCGCGCAGCCTGGGCATTCCGGCGGTGGTGGGCGCCCGCAACGCCCGCGCCTATCTGGGCCACGACGAGCCGGTGATCGTGGATGGCCGCCAGGGCGTGGTCCTGGTCGGCTTGGACGAGCGCATCCTGCGCTATTACCGGCACAAGCAGCAGGAAGAGCGCCGCGAGCAGCGCGAACTCAGCAAGCTCAAGGGCCAGCCGGCCATTACCCGCGACGGCGAGACGATCGCGCTGCACGCCAACATCGAATTGCCCGAGGACGCCGTCGCGGTGCGAGACGTGGCGGCCGACGGCGTCGGTCTGTACCGGACCGAATTCCTGTTCATGAACCGCGCCGATGCCCCCGACGAGGAGGAGCACCTGGCCTCCTACCTGCACGTCATCAAGACCCTGGAAGGGAGTCCCATCACCATTCGCACCGCCGATCTCGGGGCCGACAAACAAGTGGATGGCGGGCGCGGTGGGCCAGTCTGCACCAATCCCGCCCTGGGCCTGCGGGCCATCCGGCTGTGTCTGAAGGACCTGGCGATGTTCCGGCCGCAATTGCGGGCCATCCTGCGGGCTTCGGCTTACGGTCCGGTGCGGATGATGATTCCGATGCTCTGCTCGGTCCAGGAGGTGTTTCAGGTCCGGCGGTTGGTGGCGGAGACCCAACAGGAATTGCGCGACCGCGGCCTGGCTTTCGACGAGCGGTTGCCCGTAGGCGGGATGATCGAAATTCCGGCGGCGGCGGTGTGCGCCGACCAGTTCGCCCGCTATCTGGATTTCCTCTCCATCGGCACCAACGACCTGATCCAGTACACCCTGGCCATCGACCGGGTGGACGATGAAATCAACTATCTCTACGACCCCCTGCACCCGGCGGTGCTGATGCTGATCCGCAACACCATCCGCGCCGGCCGGAAGGCCGGGATTCCGGTCAGCCTGTGCGGGGAAATGGCCGGCGATCCCCGCTATACGCGGCTGCTGCTGGGTCTCGGTCTGACCGAGTTCAGCATGCATCCCACCGGCCTGCTGGAAATCAAGCGGGCCGTTCAGGACAGTCACGTCGGCGAGTTGACCGAAACGGCCCGACGTCTGCTGCGGACCATCGACGCCGAGAAGTACGCCGAAATCCTCAAGACCATCGCGCAGAATTGAATTCGCGATTCAAACCGAT
>JAWOHQ010000073.1:0-6063 GCA_046485105.1 Candidatus Competibacteraceae bacterium
TCCCGCTGCTCGAATTCGTCGGCCATCTGTCGCACCTTGGCGAGTTCTTCGCTTTCACCGAACTCGCTGCTGTACACCCCCGAAATCGCGCGGATGACGGCTTTGTGCCGGCCGAACACCTTCTCCATCGCATCGGAGATTTCGCCCAGCGAGGCGCGGACGCGGGCTGCTTCAACCGCTTTCTCCAGCAGATTGCCGGAACCGGCCCGCGCGGTTTCGGTCAGGGCGTTCAGCGCCGCTTGCACCTTGCTTTCGTCGCGGTCGGCGCGCAGCTTCTGCAAGCGTTGCACCTGCGACTCCCGCACGGCGGTGTTGTCGATACTGAGGATATCCAGCTTGTCTTCCTTGGCCATCCGATATTTGTTGACGCCGACGATGGTTTCCTTGCCGGAGTCAATCTGGGCCTGCCGGCGCGCCGATGCTTCCTCAATCCGCATCTTGGGCAGTCCGGTTTCAATGGCCTTGGCCATGCCGCCCAGACTTTCCACTTCCTGGATATGCCCCCAGGCCCGCTTGATCAGTTCGTCCGTCAGTGCCTCGACGTAATACGAACCGCCCCAGGGGTCCAGCACCTTGCAGATCGCCGTTTCATCCTGCAAATAGAGTTGGGTGTTGCGGGCGATGCGCGCCGAGAAGTCGGTCGGCAGGGCGATGGCTTCGTCCAGAGCGTTGGTGTGCAGCGACTGGGTGTGGCCCAGCGCCGCCGCCAGCGCTTCGATGCAGGTGCGGGCGACGTTGTTGAACGGGTCCTGCTCGGTCAAGCTCCAGCCCGAAGTCTGGCTGTGCGTGCGCAGGGCCATCGACTTGTCGTTCTTCGGGTTGAACTGCTTGATGATCTTGGCCCACAGCAACCGGCCGGCCCGCATCTTGGCCACTTCCATGAAATAGTTCATGCCGATGGCCCAGAAGAACGACAGCCGTGGGGCGAAGGCGTCGATGTCCATTCCCGCCTTGATGCCGGTGCGAACATATTCCAGGCCGTCGGCCAGAGTGTAGCCGAGTTCCAGGTCGGCGGTCGCTCCGGCCTCCTGCATGTGATAACCGGAAATGGAGATGCTGTTGAATTTCGGCATCTCCTGGGTGGTGTAGGCGAAGATGTCGCCGATGATCCGGACCGAGGGATCGGGCGGATAAATGTAGGTGTTGCGCACCATGTACTCTTTCAGAATGTCGTTCTGAATGGTGCCGGTGAGCTTGTCGTGCGGGACGCCCTGTTCCTCGGCGGAGACGATGTAGAAGGCCAGGACCGGCAAGACCGCGCCGTTCATGGTCATGGACACCGACATCTGATCCAGCGGGATGCGATCGAACAGAATCCGCATGTCGAGAATGGAGTCGATCGCCACGCCGGCCTTGCCGACATCGCCGACCACGCGCGGATGGTCGGAGTCGTAGCCGCGATGAGTCGCCAGGTCGAAGGCGATGGACAACCCTTTCTGCCCGGCGGCCAGGTTGCGGCGATAGAAGGCGTTGGATTCCTCGGCGGTGGAGAAGCCGGCGTACTGGCGCACCGTCCATGGCTGGGTTACGTACATGGCCGGGTAGGGGCCGCGCAGGAACGGCGGGACGCCGGCGACGTAGCCGAGGTGCCGCAAGTCCTTGATGTCATCCCGCGTGTAGAGCGGCTTGACATCGATGTGCTCCATGGTCGCCGCGACCAGTTGCTCCAGGGTCTTCCCCGTGGCTTTCTCCACCGTCGCCCGCCATTCGGCGAAGCTGGGCTTGGGGAAGTCCATATCATAGGCCATCGAGGTGAAATTCGGTGACGTGCTCATTGGGCGACCCCCATATTCTTCTGCAAGGTTGACAGTAAGGCCTGGCAATTGGCGGCGAGGTGAATGAAATCATCCACGCCGGCGGCCTTGAACGCTTCGACATGATCGGCCGGATAGCCGGCCAGCAGCACGATCAGGTCAGGACTGGCCTTCTTGAGTTTCTGGACCAGCGGCGGGACGATCTCGGGGTAGGTGGGGTCGGTGGAGCAGATCACCACCGCCTTGGCGTTGGAAGCCAGCGCCGCGTCCGCCGCCTCGTCCGGAGTGTTGAACCCGGCGGGATAAATGGTTTCGAAGCCGCCCACACCCAGGAAATTGGTGACGAAGTCGGCGCGCGCCTTGTGCTGGATCAGCGGACCCATGTTGGCAAGGAACACCTGCGGTCGTTGGCCGATCCGGGCGTTATAGGTTTCCGCCGCTTGCCGCAACGCCTCGAACGCTTGCGCGCCGCGCTGGGCATGGATGGGGTTAATCATGGGACCGGCCTTGGCGGTGGCGCGCGCGGCCTGGGCGATTTCACCCAGGGTCGCGCCGGCGCGCGCGGCCTGAATCGCGGCCTCGACCACGGTGCCGCCCTGGGTCAGTTGCTCCAGCGCCGCCTGCTTGGGGCCGGTATTGGCGCTGGCCCGATACGACTTTAGCGCCGCCGTCCGTTCGGTCTGAATCGCCCACGCATCCACCGGCGCCGGTTCGATCCGGGTTTCCTTCAGATTCGGGTACATGTTGGTGCCGACGAAGATGTCCTTGCGCTTGGCGATGTTGGCCGCGCGCTTGGCGGCGGTGTCGGCGATTTGGGACTGCGGCCAGTCGGTTGCGAGGGCTTTGGCCATCCCCCCCTGTTTCTCGACCTCCTGGAAGAGCGCCCAGGTTTTGCGGCCCACCGAGTCGGTGAGGTTTTCCACGAACCAGGAACCACCGGCGGGATCCACGGTGCGGGTAATATGGCTTTCCTCACGCAACACGATATGCATGTTACGCGCGATGCGGCGGGAGAACTCGTCGGGGACGCGCAGCAACTCGTCGAACGGTGAGATATGCAGGCTGTCGCAGCCGCCGACCGCGCTGGAAAACGCTTCGGTGGTGGCGCGCAGCAGGTTGACGTGCGGGTCGTAGACCGTCTGGTTCCAGGCTGAAGTACGCGTGTGCAGGCTCATCTTCTGGGCTTCCGCGTTGCCGCCGAACGCCTGGACGATCTTGGCCCACACCAGCCGCGCGGCCCGCAACCGGGCGATTTCCATGAAGAAGTGGGTACCCACCGACAGCGAGAAGCGAATGCGCGGGGCCGTGTCGTCGATGCTCAGCCCGCGGGCCTGCATGGCGCGGAGATAGTCGACCGCCGTGGCTAAAGCAAAGGCCAGTTCCTGAGTGGCGCTGGCGCCGCCGTTGTGATAGGGGTGGCCTTGGACCGTGATCGTCTGCAAGTGCGGAGCGTTAGTCTTGGCCCAGGTGGCGAGCCGCGCCATCACGTCGTAGATGCCATCCAGATCGCGGGGCAGCTTGCCATCGCGGGCCAGTTGGCCCAGTGGGTCCATGCCGATGCAGCCGCGCAGCTTGGCCAGCGACTGACCCTGTTGCTCGACCAGCGCCGCCAGCAGGGCGGTGAAGGTCAGGGCGCTGGTGCTGGCCTGGATGTAGATCGGGATGGCTTCGAAATCCACCCCGGCCAGCGCCTGGGCGAGGTCGGCGACGCTGGAAACGGACAGCCCGCCTTTGCCGACGTCCTCGGCTTCGGCCTGGTCGGCGTCGATGCCGGCCAGGGTCGGACGATCGAGCACCAGGTTGATCGCGTTCTGGCCGCGCGCCAGGTCGGCGCGCAGGGCTTCGTTGAACGTCGCCGGCGTGGCGTAGGGGAGCTCCTGAGCGACGTCCCAATATTTGGCGACGTAGCCCAGTGGGGTGGCGCCGCGCAGGTAGGGGGCGAAGCCGGGCAGGCTGTCGAGATGGGGCAGGTTGGCGATGTCCTCCTGCCGGTACATCGGCTGAAGGTCGATTTCCTCGTAGGTTTTGGTGACCAGCCGTTTCTCGAAAGGGGCGCCCTTGAGGAATTTGTCGACGACCTTCCGCCATTCCTCGTAGGGGGTGGGTGGAAATTCGTCGAACGTCGGGGTTGCCGTGTCCGCTTGTTGTGGGTTTGACATGCGCATCCTCCAGTGGATCGAAACGCGAGGGGTGGACAGTACCGCAGTGAAGTATAACTTGAAGATGACCTAAAATCGCGGTTGGGCGTCAGGCTGACGATAGCCGGGAATGTTTGCAATCGCGAAAGGTAGTGACATACTAAAAAGGTCTGTTGTTTTTGCCAATCTAAAACCTGTTCGAACCTCAAACCATCAGGAGATTCTCGTGGCCGATAGACCCTTTAAAGTGCTGGGTATCCAGCAGATCGCCATCGGCGGGCTGGACAAGTCGAAGCTGAGCCGGCTGTGGATCGATACGCTGGGCTTGACCCTGACCGGTAATTTCCGCAGCGAGCGGGAGAACGTGGACGAGGACATCGCCGCCATCGGTTCCGGCCTGCTCAAGGTCGAGGTGGATCTGATGCAGCCCATCGATCCCACCAAGGCGCCCAAGGTCCATGAGCCGCAGCTCAATCACGTCGGGTTGTGGATCGACGATCTGGCGGCGGCGGTGGAGTGGCTGACCGCCAAGGGGATGCGCTTCACCCCGGGCGGCATCCGCAAGGGCGCGGCCGGTTACGACGTCTGCTTCCTCCATCCCAAGGGCAACGACGCCACCCCATTGTGTGGCGAAGGCGTGCTGATCGAGCTGATCCAGGCGCCGCCGGAAGTCATTGAGGCGTTCGCCAAGGTCGCGTAGCGACTGGGTAAAAACTCCTTATATCCCCACGCCTCTTTCCCTGGGCGGGAGAGAGGCGGTGGTCGAACGGACTCGAAGTCTCAACGCTGGGGCTCGCCGCTCGGCCGGAACCCGCCCAGATGCCGTTCGAGAAATCCAAACACCTCCCGTTCATACCGCGTCGGATCGAAAGCCAGTAAATCCTCATGAGCCGCGCCCGGGAAAATCGCCAGGGCCTTGGGCTCGCCGGCGGCGGCGAACAGCCGTTGCGTTTCCGCGAGGGTGGTGTGCCGGTCGAGATCGCCCGCCATGATCAGAATGGGGTGGTCGATCAGCGCCAGGCGCTCGATGGGCCGGAGTTGGTCGGGAGCGATCGCCAGACGCAGGCGGAATTGCCACAGCAGCGCCGGGGACGCCAGGGCGCCGAGCGCTCCCAGACGCATGCGGAGCCGGTTGGCCACCGCTTCCTCAAGCGTGGGATAGACTGATTCGAGCACCAGCGCGTCGATGGGTAGCGGACTGGCCAGCAGGGCGGCGGCGCCGCCGAGCGAACGGCCGACGATCACGATTCGCTGGTCGGGATTTTCCGCACGCGCGAACGCGACCGCGGCTTCGACATCCTTCCGTTCCAGAAACCCGGCGGTGATGTATTTCCCAGGGCTTTCCCCGTGGGCCTGCAAATCGATCAGTAGCACGGAAAACCCCGCGCGATGAAACAGGGTCGCGCGCTCCAGCATGGCCCGCCGAGAACCCCGCAGGGGATGCAGCAAGAGCGCGGTCGCGGCGACGCCCTCCGGCGGTGACGGGAGATGCCAGATGGCGGAGGCGGCCCTGGCCTCCTGGAGGAAGCGAGCCTTGTCCTCGGGCGTCACCTCGATCTCGTGCGGCAGGAACTTGAGGGCCACGAGGCGCTCGAGCTTGAGATCGAGGGCCTTGTAGACCACCCCCATTCCGCCCTCACCGAGCTTCTCGAGAATCTTGTAGTGGGAGATGGTCTGACCGATCATGGCTCCTCCAGTGCAGAGCCACAGAACCCTCTGCTCTTTGTCCGGAAGTTCATAATTCGACGCCCACCTCCTTCATGATCTCCCTGTACCTCGGCTCCGACTGCATGCAGTCGAAACCGAAACAAGGGACCATGGCCGGCATGACGAGGAAAATGTCCCGCTCTTGATACCCTTTTTCCAGGTACTCAAGCATCTTTTCGCGGTCGCCGAGTGCGCAGTATATGCACGCAATGCTGATCGGCGAGTAGTAGCGGTCACCGATCGACTCGAGCAATTCCGCGAGGACCTCCTGCGCCTTGTCGGCTTGACCGGACAAGGCGTATGCGCTGGCGAGATTGTCGAGGGCGTAGGGGGCCTTCCCGGCGTCCGCGTTCTTGCGCAAACTAGTTACTACACTAAACAGCCCTATGAGTGCGACGTACACCGCAAGCAGGCCAAAGTCATCGGGGGTGTATAGTCGCGTCAGGATGGGCGCAGCCAGAATC
>JAWOHQ010000100.1:0-2885 GCA_046485105.1 Candidatus Competibacteraceae bacterium
GCGGCTGGAGCCGCGAGCGCCCGCTATCAAGCCAACAAGTGTTGGGTGTGTGTTTGAACGCTGCAATCTGAAGGTCGGCGTGCTTTCCAGAGAGGCGTATGCCGTGTTGCTGGAGGACCTGTGAAGGTCGACGAGGTACTTCACTGGCTAGAGCGCGCGGGTGAGGATCTGACCCTGGTCGGGGGACAGGCGGTTGCACTTCGAGCCGCAGCCAGGCGGTGCCGATGGCGTTGGTTTCCTGGACGATCAGATCCCGGCGGGCGTCGAAGCGCGAGGCCGCGCCCGAGAAGGTAAAGGCGATCAGCAGTCCCCATACTGCCGGAAACTCTCCCGGATCGGCAGCAGTTTGCGCGGGAGCAGCGGCGCTCCGGCCGAGACCGCGAGCACCAGCAGGCCGATCTCGACTCCCGGCGGCAAGGTCAGCGCCTTGACCAGAATCAGCGCCGCCAACGGCACCAGCACGTACATGGCGAGCAGCGAGCGCAGCAACAGGCCGGGCCGCCGCCAGAGGTAGGCCATGTCCCTCGGGGTGGAGTCCATGCCAATCGCGAGGATGATCAGCGCGACCGAGAGTTTGAGCAGCAGTAGCAGCGTGGCGGTCATGAAATCACCGCCACGCGGGTATCGAACATGGACATGCTGGAATAATCCTCCGGGGTTGCCTGAAATGATCAGTTCCCAACGACACGGAACATCAGAAATGCCACGTCGCCGCCAGCACCGGTCCGCTGAAATTGATGTTGTCGACCTTGCTGGAATCGAACTCCCAAGCGATGTGGCGATATGCCAGTGAGACATCCCCCCAGTCGAACGAATAACCGACGCCGCCAAACGCCTGCCAGGTAAAATCGGATTGTCCGGTTCCGATATCGGCGTGGTACGGCAGATACCAGCGTTCGTCCAGCTTCACGCGACCCCTGATGCCGACGACACCGTCCCATGCATCGTTCGACGTGGAAATTTCCCGCGTCACTCGGTACTGAGCGGCCGCGAGGCCCAGGTCGAAGTCGAGTTCCAGATTCAGATAGCGCGCGCCCAGCAGGACATCGAGGCTCGCCTGTTCCGTCCGCGCGACGTTGTAGGCTCCAAACAGGTTCAGCACCCATCCTTTGGTCTTGACGCTGGCGTCGGCCTGGACGTCAACGGTCGAGCCAGGTTCGATGGGGACGGGCGCGGCGCCGCTCTCATCGGCGCCGACGTTCAGATATACGACGTCAACTCCCCAGGACCATGCGGACTTTCGGGCCTCGAACGTGCCCATGAAGGCCATATTGAGGTTGCGGATCAGGGTATCGAAGCCGATATCGACGTTGGCGCCGCCAGCCATATCGCCTTTTATGCCGGCGCCCCAGAGGTAGATCGTCCCGCTGTACCGCCAATCATCACTCGCGTCCGCGGCCCATGCGCTGGCGGCGCCAGCACAGACCACGGCCGTAACGATGGCAAAAATTGGTCGTTTGACTGATTTCATCCGAAGCTCCAGGCTTGAGAGCCAATGGCCAGCATCAGCAATGGCGGGCAAGCGGCCAATCTTTTTCGGAAATGGCCTAACCAGCGCGTGTCGAGGCGGCTGAAAAACAAAATAATTTTCTTGGCGATTCACGAAAAGCCAAAATTCGTCAATTTGGGTGAATTCCTAATGAATCCCAATTAAAATTTGGAGTGTTGGTTCCCCACCAGCGAAGGTGAGTTTATGACGACCCGCATCTCCTCGCCGCCCGCGATTCGCAGCCTGGCGCTCGATTCGTTCCACCCGAAACTGCTGGACGAGGCCGTGAGCGGCGGCTCGTTCGATCATGTCCAGACCCAGGCCGGACGCTTTACCGGCCAGATCCTGCACGCCCAGCTCGGCGACTGCCGACTCGACTATGGCGCCTATAACCTTCCAATCTTTGTCGTCGGCGCGATGCCGGCGGATCGTATCGTGCTCGGTTTCGTTGAGTCGGAAACCGATACCGGGAATGTGGTCGGGGTATCGTTTCGCGGTTCGGTGGCGCTCGCCTTGATGGAACGCTCCGAGTTTCACTGCTGCTTCGCGCCGCGGACCCGCTGGATGGGTTTTCAGATCGAGCGCGCCGCGCTCGAAGCGGTGGGGGTGGAACTGGGGTCGAGGGGAGCTGTGTTCCCACCCCTGGATGCGGCAAGACGGCGACAGGTCTCGGCGGCCATAACCGACGCGGTCGAAATACTCCGCGCCATCGAACAACGGGACCGCAACATCCTCGATCCGGTCGCGGCCGGCCTCGTCGTCAAGGAGAGCCTGACCGCCACGTTCGCCGCCATCCTGCCCGCCGCCGATGGGGACATCACCCGGGAACGCGCTTCCTGGCGCAAGAAGTTGCGGCTGGTGATGCGAACCCACGAGTTCTTCAAGGCGCACCTTGCGCGACCCATCCAGGTCACGCAGTTGTGCCGCCACGTCGGGGCAAGCGCCAGCACTCTCGAACGCAGCTTTATTGAGGTGTCCGGCGTCAATCCCAAGCAATTCCTGACGATACTGCGCATGGCGCGGGCCCGCCGGGCGCTGCTCGAAGCCGGACCCCCGGAAACCTCGATCGCCAAGGTCGCGAGCGAATGCGGTTTCTTCCATTTTGGCCGATTCGCCGCCCGCTATGCGGCGCTCTATGGCGAGTCGCCCTTGATCACCTTGCGTTCCCGAACCGGCGGTTCGGCGGGATCGAGTCAGTGTTTGACGACCGGATAAACCGCGCGCCAATCGTTCTTCATGCTGACGATCGTCCAGCCGCGTTTCGGTCCTTCATCCAGGCCCCGATCGAGCTTGCCAAACGCCGATTTGCGGTCGTAGGCGAATTCGCGCTCGGCATCGTCGTGGTGGACGATCAGACCGAGCCGCGTGCCCGGCGCCGAGGTGGTCCACTCCAGCA
>JAWOHQ010000160.1:0-4661 GCA_046485105.1 Candidatus Competibacteraceae bacterium
GGCAGGCCAGCGCCGTGGCGACGATGTGCTTGCACCATCCCCCGTAGTCGTAGGGGCAACTGCAATCGGCGTCGGTCACGCCCGAGTCGTCGAAGGTCAGGCAAACGACGTAAGGTTCGACTTCGCTGCCTTCCACCTCGGCCTGGAGGGTGTTGCCGCGCCGTTGCGGACGGCCCACCGCCCCGCACTGATAGTAGTCCTCGCCCCGCTCGAAGGACTTTGCGGTGGCTTGGCGACGGAGGGTGGTTTCGTTGAGATGCGGGATGGACATGCAGGGAATCTCCAAAGTTTTCGGTCGAGTTCTGCACGGATCGCTTGACGATCACCAGTCCGGGGGGTTGCCCAATACCCTGACGCTGGAAACCATCTAACTGGGTCTGCTCTATCAACGCAAACCCCCTGTTGGTGCAATATCTGTATGATTTTCGCTATGTGAAACGCATCGGACGGGGGATGGCAACCATTTATGCCGCCATGCGGGAGAACGGCAACCCGGAGCCGGAGCTGACGGCCGGGAACAGTTATTTTCGGGTCGCGTTGCCGGCCCGAATCCCAAAGTTGTGCGCCATTCACTGATTTTTACCCAGCCTCCGAACCGTACAGCACCAGAAAATCCGCCACCACCTGTCGCAGGTGAGCATCCAACTCCGGTTCGGGCACCTGCTGAATCAGTCCGAACTGCAACTGCAAGTGAAAATGGCCAAAGGCCATGTTGAGCAACTGCTTGGCCGCATAGGAGGTATCGTGCGGCCGGAGCGCGCCCCGGTCGACCAGATACTGAAGGAAGAGATCGACGGCGGTCTGGACTACGCTTGGTCCGCTCTCGTAGAACAGACTCGCGATGCGGGGATGGCTGAGGATCCCTGGCCATTGGCAACCCCGGTTTCGCACCAAATTTAACCCCACCGACTTGCCGTTGCGCCATGGCCCTGACTATGCTCATTGCAATGGATCAACAACCGCGCCCCGTGGAGCCCCCAATGAACGGCAAACCCGATCCGAATGACCTCGATGTCGAACACCATATCCAACTGGGCCTGACGCAAGCCCTGTGCGACGCGGCGAGCGCCGGCGCGGATGCGGCGCTGGTGCAAGATATCCTCGATCAACTGGTGTCCTATAGCGACATGCATTTAGAAGTTTCATGGAACTAACCCCGATTTACAAGCGGGTCATCGGGCTGGATGTTCATCAGGCCAAGATCAGTGCCTGTGTGGTGGCCGAGCAAGCCGATGGCAGCGTGACGGTGGAGCACCAAGAGTTATGCGGTTGGATTTCCTATCCGCATCCGCTGACCGCCACCCGGGCCGCCGCTGAACCCGTTTCCCAACCACCCCACCACCTCAGGAGAACCGCGATGCGTACCCCCGCCACCCTGCTGCTGCTCGTGCTGCTACTGCCCGCCTGGGCCGGAGCCGCCACCTACAGCTACCCCGACACCCGCCACCCGCTCTTTTCGGTGGACATTCCCGACCGCTGGGAGGTGCAGGTGGAGGGCGAGCTACTCCACACCGGCCCGCCGGACGGCTCCATCTACCTTGGCTTCTGGGCGCTCGACCCCGACATCACCGGCGACCAGGTTGGTGCCGCGGCGGAGGAGATCGTCTCCAGCATGGTGCGTAACTACACCATCGAGGAGGAGGACAACTTCGAATCCAACGGGATCCCCTTCTACTACTTCCAAGGCTCCGGCTGGGAGCGGGAGGGGGGTGGCCAAATTCGCTTCGGGGTGGCGATGTTCAGTCCGAACGGCCACAACGTCTGCGCGGTCTTCTTCTTCGGCGCCCCGCAGGACGAGGCGCGCCATGACAAGGCGCTGCAACGCATCATCCGCTCGATCCGCCGCGGCTGAACCTTGCGGCCCACCCACAGGCGGCACCCCCGCGAGGCGGTGCAACTGGATGAATGGGCGACCCGGGCGCGCGGACAGGTCAGCGACTTTGCCGGACGGACCGGTCCTGGCATCGACGTGCGCGTCGTTTTCGATCAGAGCCGCTATACCCAGGCCCGCCTGGATGAGTTGGGCGGCAATCTGGCCGCCGGCGCGGCCATCGTGGCGCTGGTGGTTTTCGTGATGATGGGTTGGCGCTCGGCGCTGATCGTCGGCGCCGCTCTGCCGCTTTCCGCCAGCGTGACCCTGTTCGGCCTGGACCTGGCGGGTCAGCAAATCCATCAAATGAGCATCTTCGGCATGATCATCGCCATCGGTCTGCTCATCGACAACGCCATCGTTATCACCGACGAGACGCGCCGGCGCCTCGCTGAAGGGCTGACTGCCAACGCGGCGGCGGAGGCGGCCGTCCGCCACCTGTTCGCCCCGCTCGCGGCCTCCACCTTCACCACCGTTCTGGGCTTCATGCCGATCTTCCTGCTGCCCGGCAACGTGGGCGACTTTGTGCGTCCGATCGCGATCACGGTGATTTTCGCCCTCATCGCTTCCTTCCTCATCGCCCTGACGCTCATTATGGAGAGGAACTGCGCCGGATCCTGCACGAGGTTCCCGCCATCACCCACACCCAAGCCAGCATTCAGGGCGGCGAACCAAAACTCTGGCTCGAGGCCGACGAAACCGAGGCGCGGCTGGCGGGTTTGACCTTGGGCCAGATCGCCGATCAGTTTCAGACGGCGCTGGAAGGCGCCACCGGCGGGCGGATCCTCGAAGACCTCGAAGATCTGCCGGTGCGGGTGCGCTACGGCGATGCCGAGCGCGGCGATATGGCCCGGATCGCCACTCTGCGGCTGGTTTCGCCGGTCGCTCCGGGTGAATGGACGCCGGCCCTGGCTCTGGGCGAGCTGACGCTGAAACCGGAAACGGCCAGCATCACTCGCCGCAACGGCGAGCGCGCGAACACGGTTCAAGGTTGGATGCGTCCGACGGAGCTGCCGATCGAAGTGGCGGCCGAGGTTCGGCGGCGCATTGCGGCCGAGGGATTCACGCTCGATCCGGGCTACCGGCTGGAAGTCGCCGGCGACAGCGAGGAACAGAGCGAGGCCATCGGCCTGCTGCTGGCTTATGCGCCGCTGCTGGGAGCCTTGATGCTGGCTTCGCTGGTGTTGTCGTTCCGCAGCTTCGCCATCGCCGGTTTGATCGGCGTGGTCGCCGTCCTGTCGGTGGGACTCGGCCTGCTGTCGCTATGGATCGGCGGTTACCCGCTTGGTTTCAACCCAATCCTCGGCATGGCGGGTCTGGTGGGCGTGGCGATCAACGCCAGTATCGTGGTGCTGGCGGCGCGAAGCGGCGACCTGGACGTGATCGTCGGCGAAACCCTGGGGGCCCACCCGGCACATCGTAACGACCGCGCTGACGACCTTCGGCGGGTTCCTGCCGCTGATTCTATTCTCGGGTGGGGATTTTTGGCCGCCGCTGGCGGTGGTGATCGCCGGCGGAGTCGGATCAAGCATCACGCTGGGCTTGTTGTTCACCCCGGCGGTTTATCGGTGGTTGATAGCGCGGGACAGGCAACAGTCATCGGCGTCGGGTTCCTGGCTATTGGCAACCCCGGTTTCGCACCAAATTTAACCCCACCGACTTGCCGTTGCGCCATGGTCCTGACTATGCTCATTGCAATGGATCAACAACCGCGCCCCGTGGAGCCCCCAATGAACGGCAAACCCGACCCGAATGATCTCGATGTCGAACACCATATCCAACTGGGCCTGACGCAAGCCCTGTGCGACGCGGCGAGCGCCGGCGCGGATGCGGCGCTGGTGCAAGATATCCTCGATCAACTGGTGTCCTATAGCGACATGCATTTCCTGTCCGAGCATTTGCTGATGCGGTTGAGCGGGTATCCGGACTACGAGGATCATGTCCTCGATCACGACGCTTTAATGGGACGCCTGGAGGCCGTCAAGCAGCAATACGGCGGCGCCGGAGGACAAATCCTCCCACTGGCGGAGGGGAAAGCAATTCTGGAGTTGTTGGCCGGTCATATCGGCGCCCAGGACCGGCGTTTTACGGACTACTACCGCGACTGGACGCGGCGCAACACTGATGACGGTAGGGGCACGGCATAACCCATAATCCTTGGCATGCGCAATCTGGTATTGGCGCTCGGCGATCAGCTCGACGCCAACGCGGCGGCTTTCGATGGCTTCGATCCGGAAACCGACGTCGTATGGATGGCGGAGGTCGTGGAAGAATCCGAACACGTATGGTCGTCCAATCCGCGCATCGCGCTGTTTCTGGCGGCCCATGCCCAACAGCGCGCCCCGCTCGCGGCGGTCGAGGGCTTCATCCGGCAGATCCTCGGCTGGCGCGAATACGTGCGTGGCATCTACTGGCTACACATGCCGGACTACCTGGAGCGGAATGCCCTGGTCGCCCACTAGCCATTGCCGGCGTTTTACTGGAACGGCGATACCTTGATGAACTGCCTGCGCGAAGCCATCGGCCAGACCTTACAAGCCTGCCCGTTCACCACCCCCTACTGGGACTTTCTCCTGCGCAACGAGTCGCGGCTCCGAGGCAATCAACGCATGGCGCTGCAATTGAGGAATCTCGTCCGACTGCAACCCGCCAAGCGGGAAATGATTCGGGTACAGGCGGCCGTCATCCGTCGCAACCAGGGGCAACCATGAGCCAAACCACCCTCGTCATCCGGACGCTGCGGTCCGCTACCGCGACCTGGCCCTGTCGTCGGAAACCTCGATCGACCGGG
>JAWOHQ010000214.1:0-3231 GCA_046485105.1 Candidatus Competibacteraceae bacterium
GCCTGCCAGGCTCGTGCGCTCTCCACGACCAGCGCCCGCAGCTCCTCCGGTTCCAGGGAGAACGCGCTGTCCACGCCGCCGTCGGCCCGGCGCAGGGTGAAGTGCTTTTCGATCACCGTCGCGCCCAGCGCCACGCTGGCCAGCGCCACGCTGGCCAGCGCCACGCCGATCCCCAAGGTGTGATCCGACAGCCCGACCTCGCAGTCGAACAGCTCGCGCAGGTGGGGGATCGTCCGGAGATGGGTGTGTTCCGGAGTCGCCGAGAACTCGCCTTCGGCCAAATCCAGGGTCATGGTGTCGGCGGTGTAGGTCTGAATTTTCAGGCCGTGCGCCCCGGCCTCGACCGCCGCCTCGACGAGGGCCAAGGCCCGGTCCAACGACGGGTTATGGTTGCCGGACATCTCGGCGATGAGGAAGGGCGGATGGTCAGGGCCGATCCGGCGGTGGGCTAGCGATATATAGTGCCGCTAACTGAGATCAGGGCAGCCGTCTGCCTCCAAGATATTGAAGCGCCGCAAGGATTCCAGTTTTTGCTCGATTGAAAGTCCAATCCATGCTTGTCGCCCTTACCACCTATCAGTTCCTTATTGCCCTAAGGGTAAGGCGGCGGTTCAATTTCTCCCTGGGGCGCGCCAGGCAATCAACGGCGGCACTGATCACGACTGGCATCTAGCGATTCAGGAGATTGGACGGAGTAATAGCGCCTCGTGGCAGAGAAGCGTTCACGCTCCAATCCCTTGGGCTGCAACCCGGGCCGCCGTCCACCAGGCATTGTACTTCATGGCGTGGAATGCTCATGCCGGGAATGGAGCATTGCGGCCCACCATCGGGACCGTAGTTGGCGGTCATCCCCAGGATTTGGCATTGCAGCGTAAAGGCTTCGTCAATACCGTGATTCGAGTGGTCGGAGACCCGGCAGCTCCAGCTTCCTTCCGGGCCGGGATTGATCAGCGCCGGATCAGCGCAGCCGGTGAAAAAGCTCAGCGTCTTCTGGCAATCGTAGGTTTGCCAGTTGCTGGCCGAGCAGTACGCAGAGAAAGCATTCCACCAATCTTGGGCGCTATCGCAGGGCGACGCGACGCCGTCAAGCTCCGAGGGCAGGAATTGACTTGAACCGCCCTGTTCCCGGGCGTATTGCGCATCCGCGTATTCGATCATCAGCGCATCGAGTTTGGCGTCAGCCCCGCTGAATTCCATAGCGGCGCGCGTAATGCTGTAAGACGCGAACGCGGTTCCAAGGACGACGCCGAAGACCGTGCCCGCGCCTGCGGCGGCGGCCGTGGTTCCCAGTCCAGCGCCGGTCATGCCCGTTGTTGTTGCTACGCCGGCTATTTCCGCGGCTTCGACGCCGACCATGGTCGCATGGGTCGCGCCGACCAGGGCGCCCAAACCATCCATCACCCCCGCGATCAGGTTGAGGCCCGCAGCACCCTGACTGTCGCCCTGCGCATCAGCATTGTCAGCAGCGACTCCGAAACCCAGTGAAGCCAGTCCAAATACCCCGCCCACCAGATCAGCGGCGGCTTTGCCGCCTTTGGCGCCGTTAGCACCAATATCAGCGCTCTTCTGGGTCATTTCAATGAGACCAGCAGTTCCATCGTCAATATTATTCAGGTTTTCAGCCAGATCAATCACGTTCTTGACATCGCCCGCATCAGGGAGCTGACTCATTTCTTCAGCAGAATCGCCTCTATTGTTCGTCGTCGTGCTCGGCGGTTGGATGGTCGAACGCGATCCGCCTCCCTCGCCAGGGTTGACCACGGTCGGATTGGCGCCGCCGCGACACATCAGCGCGATCCGCTCGCGGACTTTTTGTTCGGTCGCAGCAATAGCGTTCGTCAGTCCCTGCGAACCGCCGCCATAGGCCGCACCGAACGATCCGGCGCAGGTCTGGGCCATGTATTGGAGGTCGCCGCTGGACAGGCTGTTGTTGCTCGACAGGGGGCCACTTAAAACGCTGCCGCGATCACCGCTGATCGCACCCACGACGTTTGGCGACAGTCCGCCCGAACCGGGCAGGGAAAAGAGTTCGCCAGTGGCGAAGGGGCTGGCGCCATCTCCACAACCGAACAGGACATGGTTGCCAGCAGGCGCGCCGGAAGCGCGCGCCATATCGTTGAAACCAAGCCGCACCAAGGCGGCGGTTTCCGGCGCCAATTGGTCCAACATGGCGTCCACCTCAACGCATACGGCGCTGCCGCCGCCCCGGTATGAACAAATTCTGTTGATCGAATTTTCAATGGTGGCACTGCGCAGGGCGGCGCTTACTTCATCCCAAGTATACAACCGGGCACTTGGGCCGATAATGTCCTGCAGGAAATCTTCATAGCCCTGATAGGCATAGCCGCTTTGAATCCAATGCGCTACCGACTGGACAGGGCTCGGTCTGGCCGTCAACCCGCTACCGGATGTCCCCGCTGGCAAGCTGGCGGCAAATGTCGCGCCTGACAATAAAGCCGTAGAAATACAGATTGTCGAAGAGATTTTGCGCATCATGGTCACTGACTCCTGGGTAGTTGTGCGAGCGGTTACAGCACTTGGCGTGCCAATCACCAGATCGCCAATCCCGGCCAGGAAATCTGGACCGATTCATCTGTCAGGATGCGAAAACCATCTATTTTGATCCTACCATGCCGCTCATTTTGAACTGATCATTCTGGGCCTTACCACCCCTCAGCTTGAGCCAAGCTTCCGCGCTGGGTGAGTTAAGGCACGAGGTGTCGATGATGGGAACGGTGCGGCGGTTGGCGGAGGAGGTGAGACGGGGGCCAAACCCAGCGTTGCCGAAATTGCGACGGTGGTGGACAAGGGGGGCCTTGGCGGTTTATATCACGTCTGCACAGTTATGAGGAACTGATAGGTGGTAAGGGTCGGGCGCATCGATCCAACTCGCCCCTACTACCTGCTGGGCGAAATGGAGATGGCCGACGCCCGCGCCCAGGCCCGGATCGCCCTCCTGGCCAGCATCGAGACCTACAACCCCGCGTCCTACCGGGGCGGCATCCTCACCCTGCACTACGCCCGCGCCCAGGAGCTCGAACCGTGGCTGGACCTCGTGGCGGTCCGGGGCGAGGTGATCGTGCAGTTCTGGCTCCGGCCGGGGGAGGCGGCGGTGACGCTGGGGCCGGGGGACGAGCGGGAGGTGGAGCGGATTCCGGCGCAGTTGAGGAGGTTTTTGTGATAACGTTCGAGCGACGGGTTAGGCCTCGCGGGCATGGCGGCGGGCGGTGG
>JAWOHQ010000326.1:0-2697 GCA_046485105.1 Candidatus Competibacteraceae bacterium
AACTCTCGGCGCGTGGCTCGGGATAAAAGTGTTTGTTCAACAATTGTTCGACGCTGTAGGGACATTGCGGCGGGAAGGCTTCGAGCGGCAGACCGCTCTCGTCGCTGGCCAGATCGACCGCATCGGGATAGATCTCGCTCACCGATGCGCTAAGAACGGCCTGTAAGTTGGGCGATTTCCTCAGCCGCAAGGCGATGCGCTTGCGTTGCTCGATGATGGTCGCGCGCCAGCTTCTCCCAGCGAATTCTCGCCACTGTTCGGCGAGGGTTCGATATTGATATTCCCATTTGAGCAAATGCGCCAGCAGAATCAACAGGCGACTTTCCAGTTCGTGCCGTTCGCTTTTGCCCATGTCGCTCAGCTCTTCCAGCAGATGCTCGATATCCAGGACCGCATAGTTGCCCGCGCGCAATAATTCCGCGTTACGACGCGCCCATTCGGCGTAATCGGTATGATACAGTTCGCTGAGATTGGTCATGACGCCGCTCCAAAGCCATGCACGAAAGATCCGTTCCGGATCAGCCGGACGCCCAGTCTAGTATCTATGGACATCCTGGTCGGATTGCCAAAGTTGAAAGGGCCTGTTCGGGCAAAATCCGGACTGGTTCTCAATCAGCGACATGGAGGACGATCTTGCCGCAGGCGTGGCCGCCCTGGCTGAGGGCATGAGCCTGGCGGACCTCGCTCAGCGGCAACACGGTATGGATCACCGGTTTCATTCGGCCTTCGTCGATAAGCTGGCCGATTGAAGCCAACTGCGCGGCGTTGGGCTGGACGAAGACGAACGCGCCCCGCGCCCCGTGGGCCGCGGCGGCGGTCTCCGGGGGCGGGGTGAGAATCGAGACCAGAATCCCGCCCGGCTTCAAGACCCGCCAGGACCGATCCTGGGTGTCGCCGCCGACCGTGTCGAGCACCACGTCCACGTCCTTCGCGACCTCTTCGAAGTGGGTTCGGGTGTAGTCGATAAACTGATCCACCCCCAGTTCCCCCGCGATGCCCGTGTTGACCGCCGAAGCAGTCCCGATGACCCGCGTTCCCAGAACCTTGGCCAGTTGCACCGCGAAACTGCCCACGCCACCGGCGACGGCGTGAATCAGCACGGTCTGGCCGGCTTGCAGTTGGGCGGCGTCCACCAGCGCCTGCCAGGCGGTCAGCGCGGCCAGCGGCACGGCGGCGGCGCGGATATGGTCCAGCGTGGCGGGCTTGCGGGCGACTTCGCTGGCCTTGACGGCGAGGTATTCGGCGTAGGCGCCGTCGCGTTCGATGTTGGGCCGGGCGTAGACTTCATCGCCGACCGCGAACGCGCTGACTTCAGGTCCGACCTGGACGACCTCGCCGGAAACGTCCCAGCCGAGGATCAGGGGTAGATGATGGTTCAGGAAGCCCTGCAGATAGCCTTCCCGGATTTTCCAGTCTACCGGGTTGACCGCCGCCGCCCGAACCCGGATCAGGAGATCGTCGGGTTTGAGGGAGGGCAGGGGAATGTCCTCGTGATGCAGCAATTCGGGGCCGCCGTAGGCGTGGATGCGCACGGCTTTCATGGTGGTAGTCATCAGGTTCTCCGTGAATGCCAGGTGGGTGTGGGTATTAACGCCGTGTATCGTATATCAGGGATACCCTTGGCGCTGCGGAACTCCGCCCTGCTGCCCTCATTGGTCCGATCAGTCGAAAATCTTGCCCGGATTCATAATCCCGTTGGGGTCGAACGCTTGCTTGATCGCCCGGAGATAGCCGATCTCCGTCTCGTCGCGGGTGTAGTGCAAGTACGGCTTTTTGGTCAGGCCCACGCCGTGTTCGGCGGAAATACTGCCGCCGTGGCGCCGCAGGATTTCGAATAAATGTTCGCTCACCGCCCCGCATTGTCGCGCGAAAGTCGCCGGTTCCAGGTCCGCCGGTTTGAGGATGTTGATATGCAAGTTGCCGTCGCCGATGTGCCCGTACCATAGCACTTCGAAATCCGGATATTCCCGCGCCAGCAGTTCGTCCATCTCCGCCAACAACGCCGGCACGCGCGAAATCCGTACCGAGACATCGTTCTTGTAGGGCTGGTGCTCGGAAATCGATTCACTGATGTCCTCGCGCAACCGCCATAGTTCCTTGGCCTGCGCCTCGCTCTGGCTGATGACGCCGTCGGCCAGCCAGCCCTGTTCGGCGCACTGCTCGAACAGCGCCAGCGCCGCATCGGTCTGCGCCTGTTCCGGATTTTCGAATTCGATCAGCACGTAATAGGGCGTCGCGGTTTCAAATGGACGGTGGAGACCCTTTTTCAACACATGACGCAGGGCCAGCTCCGAGAAAAACTCGAAGGCGCTCAATTCCAGTTGGCTGCGGAACGCTCCGTAAAGCGCCATGATTCCCTCCAAGTCCGACACGCCCAGCACCATGACGCTCGGTTCCCGCAAGGGCTGGGTCAGACGCAGGGTCGCCTCCACGATGAGGCCCAGCGTGCCCTCGCTGCCGATGAAGAGATGCCGCAAGTCATAGCCGCTGGCGTTCTTGATCAGCCCCCGGTTGAGATCGAGCAGGTCGCCGCGCCCGGTCACGACTTTCAATCCCGTCACCCAGTCGCGAGTCAAGCCGTAGCGGATGACCTTGATGCCCCCGGCGTTGGTGGCGATGTTGCCGCCGATCTGGCTGGAGCCGCGCGCGACCACGGCCTGTACTATCCGGTGGATTTCGCCGCGCGCGGCTCCAGCC